>NZ_JAGETK010000018.1:0-90733 GCF_017573605.1 Salmonella sp. 32070601201500089SM | reverse complement strand
GCTTTTCTCCGTGAGGTTCTGGTCTGAACCCCGCTGACCCGGCGGCCTGTGTGCCGTTGTTCCGTGTCAGTGGTGGCGCATTATAGGGAGTTATTTCTGCCTGACAAGAGGAAATTTAAAATAATTTTCTGAGTGCGCACTTTTTATTCTTTGCGTTTATTTTGCCGACGATTTGTTGGTTAAATGGGCTATTTCACGGGCAAAGTGCGCAACCTGTTCCCAGTCGGTGTACACCACTTCTTTACTGGTATCCGTTTCGCCGCCCGACATCTTCATAATAAGCTTGATCATCAGACGGTCATACCAGCGATAGCGGGGATAGCGAAGCGCGCCTGCAATGACGGCACAGTAGTCAGGTCGCCACGGAGAGCTCATTAAAAACTTACGCGCGTAGCTGTTAGTCTGCGGCGTCCGTTTTTCAGCTTTACGCGCCACCAGGTTAACGGAATAAAAGGCGCTCGGCATTCCGTTCAACCGCGTGGCATATTTCTTAACAAACTCCTGAAAGGCGCTGTGGTAATGACCATAACGAATAGACGCGCCAATCACTACGCGATCATAGCTATCCCAGTCCGGCTCTTCTGCGCGATGCAGATTAACGACATCGGCCCAGATCCCCATCTCTTTGAGTTCAGAAGCCAGATAAGAGGCAATTTCGCGCGTTTGTCCGTCCCGGGTAGAGAAAAGAATCAATGTTTTCACGTGTTACTCCATTATTCACGCCAGAAAGTCGGGGTAAAAAGTACCAGCAAAGTGAATACTTCCAGACGACCAAATAGCATGTTGGCGATGAGTATCCATTTCGCAACCGGATTCATACTGGCGAAGTTATCAGCAACCACCCCCAGCCCCGGTCCCAGGTTATTAAGCGTAGCCACTACCGAGGCGAAAGCCGAGAAATCATCTACGCCTGTAGCGATAATGGCCAGCATACTGACGATAAATACCAGCGCGTAGGCAGAAAAGAATCCCCAGACGGCTTCCAGAATACGTTCTGGCAGCGCCCGGTTCCCCAGCTTAATACTGTAAACGGCATTCGGATGCACCAGACGTTTGAGTTCGCGGTTCCCCTGTTTAAACAACAACAGAATACGGATGACCTTTAACCCCCCGCCCGTTGACCCGGCGCAACCGCCAATAAACGCGGAACATAGCAGCAAGACGGGCAAAAACAGCGGCCAGCGCGCAATGCTGTCCGTGGTAAACCCTGCCGTTGTCGCCATCGACACAACCTGGAAGAACGCCTGATTTAGCGTTGTCAGCGCCGAGTCGTAGATATTATGGAACCACAGTACCAGCGTGCAGATCACCACCAGCGTCAACTGTACGCCGATGAACATGCGGAATTCCGGATCGCGCCAGTATACCTTCAGGCTACGCCCGCTTAATAAAGAGAAATGCAGGCCATAGTTACAACCGGAGATCAGCAGGAAAATAGCGATGATGGTATTAATAGTGGGACTATCAAAATAGCCTACGCTGGCGTCATGCGTTGAAAAGCCGCCGATAGCGATAGTGGAGAAGCTGTGTCCGATAGCGTCAAACGCGGGCATCCCTGCAAACCATAGCGCCAGCGCGCAGGCTACCGTTAGCAAGACATAGATAAGCCACAGCGTTTTCGCCGTCTCGGCAATACGCGGGCGCATTTTGTTATCTTTGAGCGGCCCCGGCATTTCTGCCCGATAGAGCTGCATCCCCCCGACGCCGAGGATAGGGAGAATCGCCACCGCCAGCACAATGATCCCCATACCCCCAAACCATTGCAGCATCTGACGATAAAAGAGAATGGCGTGCGGTAATGAATCCAGCCCCACCAGCGTAGTGGCGCCCGTGGTGGTTAACCCTGAGAACGATTCAAAAAAAGCATCGGTAATGGTGAGGTTTGGGCTTTCCGAGAAAATAAACGGCAGCGCACCCACGCTGCCCAGCACGGTCCAGAACAGCACCACGATAAGAAATCCTTCGCGGGATTTCAGCTCGCCCTTTTCCCTACGGTTTGGCCACCACAGTATGGAACCGATCGCCAGCGCGACAAAAAAGGTCTGCGTGAACGCTCTTCCTGCGCCATCACGATATATTAGCGCTACCAGTCCCGGGAGAATCATTGTCCCCGAAAATAAGATAACCAGTAGTCCAACGATTCGGGTAATGGCGCGAAAATGCATCTCTGCCGCTTCCTTTATTCTTAAAAATGAGGTGGGGATTATTCTTCAATCGCTAACAATTGCAATGAACCACGGCTAAAATCCGCCAGTTTTGTGGAAAATGCATTCACATGAGCAAAAGGAAGCGCCACCCTGAGCCGAACAGACGCCTGATAATCGCTGGAAACGATCTTCCCGGCAAACTGTCCTAATAATGCTTCGATTCCGGCCAACTGACCGTACTCACACTGCAAAGTATATTCGGTTAATGGCGTCTTGCGTTGTGTGGCAAGCTGACGTAATGCCTGATTCACACCGCCGCCATAGGCTTTTACCAGCCCGCCCGTACCCAGCAGAATACCACCATAGTAGCGCACGACGACGGCAGTAATTTCTCCGACGCCGCTGCCCATCAATTGCGCAAGCATTGGCTTGCCCGCCGTTCCCGCCGGTTCGCCGTCGTCTGAAAAGCCCAGTTGCTGTGAGTCGTCCGGCGCACCCGCCACCCACGCCACACAATGGTGGCGCGCATCAGGGTGCTCAGCTCTGACTGACTCAACAAACGCTTTCGCTGCGTCTACGCCATCGGTATGCGCCAATAGCGTAATAAAGCGGCTTTTTTTGATCTCTTCAACAACGGTGACCGGCGCTGCAGGGATTAACCAACTGTCCATTACGCCAGTTTTAAATCCCGCGTCATGTTTTCCACGCCGTTTTCGTGGATGACCACGTTATCTTCAATGCGAATACCGCCGAAAGGCTTGAGCGCTTCAATTTTCTGCCAGTTGAAGTGCTTGCTGAACGGGCCTTCGCGCCACGGCGCTAACAGCGATTCGATGAAGTAAATCCCCGGTTCGATGGTCAACACCATTCGCGGCTGTAACACACGCGTGCAGCGCAGATACGGGTATTTGGACGGTGCGGCGAGATGCGTACCGGAATCATCCTGCATAAACCCGGCCACATCGTGTACCTGCAGACCCAACGGATGACCAATACCGTGCGGCATAAACGGCCCGGTGAGATCATTTTCCACCATCGCCTCTTCACTCATGTCGGTAATGATTTGATGTTTACGCAGCAGCTTCGCGATGCGCTGATGGAACTGAATATGATAATCCACATAGCTGACGCCCGCCTTCATGGTAGCGATCAGCGCCAACTGTTCATCGTTAACATCTTTCACCAGGTGGGCGTAGTCGTTATCGCTTTTCGCCGACCAGGTTCGCGTCAGATCCGCCGCGTAGCCGTTGTATTCCGCGCCCGCATCCAGCAGGAAACTGCGCATTTCAGACGGTGCCTGATGATCCAGTTTCGTGTAATGCAGCACGGCGGCATGTTCGTTCAGCGCCACAATGTTGCTGTATGGAACATCGGTATCGCGATGTCCCGTGGCGGTCAGGTACGCCAGGTTGATGTCAAACTCGCTCATGCCGGAACGGAAGGCCTCTTCCGCCGCCCGATGACCGCTCACCGCCATTTTCTGCGCTTCTCGCATACAGGCCAGTTCATAATCCGTTTTATAGGCGCGGTAGTAATGCAGATAGTCGATAACACCTTTCGGGTTGATGTTGCTGGCAGCGATATCCAATTGTAGCGCGCGCTCAGGAACCGGGCCGATATAGCCGATATTGCCACGCGCGGCAGGCAGCTGGCTGCCGATGCCATCCGCTTTCGGCAAGGCGACGACCTCGACTTCTTCCGTCCAGAAGGATGTTGGCAGCGGTTCAACGTTATGCCAGTAATCGACCGGCAGATAAAACCACAATTTGGGTTTGTTGACGCCATCGACCAACAGCCAGCAATTTGGAACCTGAGTTACCGGCACCCACGCTTTAAACTGCGGATTGACCTTAAACGGATAAGGGTGATCGTCGAGAAAGACGTTGAAAAGCTCGCCGGAATGAATAAGTAACGCATCCAGCTTAAAGCGCGCCAGAACATCGCGCGTCCGTTCTTGTAAGGTAACAATATGATTTTTATAGAGCGCGGCCAGTGATTCCATTTTTTACCCTTCTGTTTTTTTGACCTCAAGTTTCCGCATCTTAGCACATCGCCCCACGAGAGCGTGATCTCTGCCGAGCGTGATCACATCGGCATTTCTTTAATCATTTATTTGCATTTTATTAACACAAAATACACACTTCGCTTCATCTGGTACGACCAGATCACCTTGTGGATTCAGGAGACTGACATGCTTTATAAAGGCGACACCCTGTACCTCGACTGGCTGGAAGATGGCATCGCCGAACTGGTGTTCGATGCTCCAGGCTCGGTCAATAAACTCGACACCGCAACCGTCGCCAGCCTCGGCCAGGCGCTTGAGGTGCTGGAAAAGCAACACGATTTAAAAGGGCTGCTGCTGCGCTCGAATAAAGCGGCCTTTATTGTCGGCGCGGACATCACCGAATTTCTTTCACTGTTCCTCGTCCCCGAAGAGCAGTTAAGCCAATGGCTGCATTTCGCTAATAGCGTCTTTAACCGTCTGGAAGATTTACCCGTACCGACCCTTGCCGCCGTAAACGGCTATGCGCTGGGCGGCGGGTGCGAATGCGTACTGGCCACCGATTACCGTCTGGCGACGCCAGACCTCCGTATCGGTCTGCCGGAAACTAAACTGGGCATCATGCCGGGTTTCGGCGGCTCCGTTCGTCTGCCGCGTATGCTGGGCGCAGACAGCGCGCTGGAGATCATCGCGGCAGGTAAAGATGTCGGTGCAGAGCACGCGCTGAAAATCGGCCTTGTGGACGGCGTGGTCAAACAAGAGAAGCTAATTGAAGGCGCGATAGCGGTGTTACGCCAGGCCATTACCGGCGATCTCGACTGGAGAGCTAAACGCCAGCCGAAACTGGAGCCGTTGAAACTCAGTAAGATTGAAGCAGCGATGAGCTTTACCATCGCTAAAGGCATGGTCGCACAAACGGCGGGTAAACATTATCCGGCGCCGATGACCGCAGTGAAAACCATTGAAGCCGCCGCGCGTTTTGGTCGTGAAGAAGCGTTGAATCTGGAAAATAAAAGCTTTGTTCCGCTGGCACATACCAATGAGGCTCGTGCGCTGGTCGGTATCTTCCTCAACGATCAATATGTAAAAGGTAAAGCCAAAAAGCTGACCAAAGATATTGAGACGCCGAAACAGGCAGCCGTACTGGGCGCGGGCATTATGGGCGGCGGTATCGCTTACCAGTCGGCCTGGAAAGGCGTACCGGTCATCATGAAAGATATCAGCGATAAATCGTTGAACCTCGGCATGACCGAAGCGGCCAAGCTGCTGAACAAACAGCTGGAGCGCGGCAAGATCGACGGTCTGAAGCTGGCGGGCGTCATTTCGACCATCCACCCGACTCTCGATTATGCCGGTTTCGATCGCGTAGATGTTGTTGTCGAAGCGGTAGTCGAAAATCCGAAAGTCAAAAAAGCGGTACTGGCGGAAACCGAGCAGAAAGTGCGCCCGGAAACCGTGCTGGCCTCAAATACCTCCACCATCCCAATTGGCGAACTGGCAAGCGCCCTGGAACGTCCGGAAAACTTTTGCGGAATGCACTTCTTCAACCCGGTACACCGGATGCCGCTGGTTGAAATCATTCGCGGCGAGAAGAGTTCAGACGAAACCATTGCCAAAGTCGTCGCCTGGGCAAGCAAAATGGGCAAGACGCCGATTGTAGTCAACGACTGCCCCGGCTTCTTTGTTAACCGCGTGCTGTTCCCCTATTTCGCCGGTTTCAGTCAACTGCTGCGCGACGGCGCGGATTTCCGCAAGGTCGATAAAGTGATGGAAAAACAGTTCGGCTGGCCGATGGGCCCGGCCTATCTGCTGGATGTTGTCGGCATTGATACCGCGCATCACGCGCAGGCGGTAATGGCGGCAGGCTTCCCGCAACGGATGCAGAAAGAGTATCGCGACGCGATCGACGCATTGTTTGACGCCAGCCGTTTTGGGCAAAAAAACGGTCTGGGCTTCTGGCGCTATAAAGAAGACAGCAAGGGTAAGCCGAAGAAAGAAGAAGATGCTGCGGTGGATGACCTGCTGGCAAGCGTCAGTCAGCCGAAACGCGACTTCAGCGACGACGAGATAATCGCCCGTATGATGATCCCGATGATTAACGAAGTGGTTCGCTGTCTGGAAGAAGGCATTATCGCAAGCCCGGCGGAAGCCGATATGGCGCTGGTCTACGGCCTGGGCTTCCCTCCGTTCCACGGCGGCGCATTCCGCTGGCTGGATACACAGGGCAGCGCGAAATATCTTGATATGGCGCAGCAGTATCAACACCTCGGCCCGCTGTATGAAGTGCCGGAAGGGCTGCGTAATAAAGCGCGCCATAACGAACCGTATTATCCCCCGGTTGAACCAGCCCGTCCGGTTGGTTCTCTGAAAACGGCTTAAGGAGTCACAATGGAACAGGTTGTCATTGTCGATGCTATTCGCACCCCGATGGGCCGTTCGAAGGGCGGCGCGTTTCGCAACGTGCGGGCAGAAGATCTCTCCGCCCACTTAATGCGTAGCCTGCTGGCGCGTAATCCGTCGCTTACAGCGGCGACCCTCGATGATATTTACTGGGGCTGCGTACAACAAACGCTGGAGCAAGGCTTCAACATTGCCCGTAACGCCGCGCTGCTGGCAGAAATTCCCCATTCGGTACCGGCGGTCACCGTCAACCGTCTGTGTGGTTCCTCGATGCAGGCGTTACACGATGCAGCGCGAATGATCATGACCGGCGATGCGCAGGTTTGTCTGGTTGGCGGCGTGGAGCATATGGGGCACGTGCCGATGAGCCACGGCGTGGATTTTCACCCGGGTCTGAGCCGCAACGTCGCCAAAGCGGCAGGGATGATGGGGCTAACGGCGGAAATGCTCTCCCGCCTGCACGGCATTAGCCGAGAAATGCAGGACCAGTTCGCCGCGCGTTCTCACGCCCGCGCCTGGGCCGCCACGCAGTCTGGCGCATTCAAAACGGAGATTATCCCGACTGGCGGTCATGATGCAGACGGCGTGTTGAAGCAGTTTAACTACGATGAAGTGATCCGCCCGGAAACCACGGTCGAAGCGCTATCAACGCTGCGTCCGGCATTTGATCCGGTTAGTGGCACGGTCACGGCGGGCACCTCATCCGCGCTTTCCGATGGCGCAGCCGCCATGCTGGTAATGAGCGAAAGTCGTGCCCGTGAGCTGGGCCTGAAACCTCGCGCCCGTATTCGCTCAATGGCAGTGGTGGGTTGTGATCCGTCAATTATGGGTTACGGGCCGGTTCCGGCGTCAAAACTGGCGTTGAAAAAAGCGGGACTGTCAGCCAGCGATATCGATGTGTTTGAGATGAACGAAGCGTTTGCCGCACAGATCCTGCCATGCATTAAGGATCTGGGATTGATGGAGCAGATAGACGAGAAGATCAACCTCAACGGCGGCGCGATCGCGCTTGGTCATCCGCTCGGCTGCTCCGGAGCACGTATCAGCACCACGCTTATCAACCTGATGGAGCGCAAAGACGCGCAGTTTGGTCTGGCGACGATGTGTATTGGTCTGGGTCAGGGCATCGCCACGGTGTTTGAGCGGGTTTAATCAAAGATAATATCCCCTAAATAACTCGCATTGCAGCGCAGCGGCAACTGAGCGAATCCCCGGGCACATAGATAACTATGTGCCCGGGATGAGCAAAGGCAGCCAACAAAGAGGCTGCGCGAATTATGACGGGAAACAGTTTAGTTGCCGTTTTTCCCGCCCGTCAGGGGCGGGTTTTTTCACCGTATGGCCCGTTCTACTCAGTAAGCGCTTTGGTCAGGCTAAATGGCATAGCCTGATATCCACGCGCACCATGTATTTGCATTTCGACCGCAGGCTCTTTTTCTCCCCATTTGAACTCTTCCAGATACGGATTAGGCAAGCTGGTAAATGCGCCTACCGACAAATCAAACGCACCACCTGCTGTTGCGGAATACACGAACACAGAATTCTTGTCAGTCTGGTACTCGGTGATAGAGGTTACCGGGCTAAACCACTCGTTCCCGCGCTCTTTACCGTATTGCCAGATCTGTTGGACTGTCTTGTTTTTCTGGTCGATTTTGTAAATCACGGAGCGGCTGTATTTCATACTCTGCATAGCAGGCTGTTCTAAGCCGCGGCCATCGCCATTGTCGAAAGCGGAAAGGTATAAGATATCGCCTTTACTCTTACTATCAATTTTAAAGGCCGTATGTTGCGTCCATGTCCAGTCGAAGTCACCCTCGCAGCCACTGTCCTGGCAAGCAATTTTTTGGCCTTTGCTATCCACTGGCGTCAGAATTGCGGCATTAAATGGCGCTTTCCAGCCAGCAGGCGTACCCAGTATCCACTTCACTTTCTTATCGCGGCCGATTTTGATAATCGCACTCTGGTGGCGGGAGCTGATGATGATGGAATCATCTTCACTGTCATAGTCGACGCTGTTGACATGCGCCCAGTTGCGGCCAGCCCCACTACCCACGATATCCCCGAATTTGTCGGAGGAGTCCAGCGCCGCCAGATCTTCTTCGCTCAACGTATGGCCGGACTGGCTGGCGTCGATATTCAGGCACACAGCGCCCTGATCGAGGGTTTTCATTATCACATCACGATAAGGATCGAGGATATCAAACAGACGCCATTCATCCACTACCACGCCGTTCTGATCAACTTCGGCAATCACATCACGCACGGTACGAACATTTTTCCCATCAGGGCGTTTATAGTTAGAGCTGGCTACACGCAGGAAGTAGTGACCGTTGGCCGCGTTATCCATTGAGTGTGAAAAATCGTTATAATTATCCGGCAGACGGCGGTTAAAGATTTCACGCCCCATGATATCGTATTTCACATAACGCTGACCGTAGCCCCACGATAGTGCGCCATCCTGGTTTTGTTTAAAGCCCATCATAACGCCAGCACGATAAATTGACTTTAAATCATAAATTGAACTTGGATTCATAAACCAACGAATATCACCGGAGGTGTCGATAATAGCGTTAGCTGTAGTGAAGTTCCATTCTAATGCACCCCCAGTAGGGTTGTTCCAGACAGTACGCGTTCCATTCCCAGACTTATCTTTCGTATTATTCAAAAGATACAAGCGATCTTTAAATTCTGGGGAAACCTTTTTAACATCGATAGTAAAGAGTGCTGATTGTTCTTCTTTTGTACCCGCTGATTCAATATAGGCAGGCGGCGCATACATTTTATAGCTTTCTTTTACATTTTCGGTTTTACTACCCTGGATCCTTGTATATTCAACTTCAACGGTATTGACATAATCCGGGTAAAGACCAAAGACGGGAATACCGCCATACGTTAAAAGGTATTTATTATTAACTTTATACGCGATCTCCTGGCCATTTTCTTTGGGTACAATCCGTACATGCACGTCACGTAACTGGTAACCGCCATTACGAATAACGGCGGTTAGCGGCGCGATATCATAGGGGTTCATAACAACTTCGCCAATTTTTCCCTGGACCTGATAGTCCACTTTAGCGCCGCTGGCGCCGCCGATGGCGAAAGCAGTAGAAGGTACTGATGACAAAATTGCAACAGATAATGCGAGAGAAGTTAAAGCATATTTAAATTTCATAACACTCTCCATCTTATAAATAAATAACTAACTTTCCATTTTATGTTTCTTTTATAAAAATAAATGAAGCATATATAATTAACTATTTTTATTGATAGCCTCAGGACATAATATTACTTAATTTATTACACGCAATACAAAGCCTGTAGATATTCAACATCATAAGGTTTTATAGTTGACGATTAATTAATATTTAAGAGGACTTTTAGGTAGGCTAACGTAAAAAGGGACGCTACTGCGTCCCATAAAATAGTTAAATAAATGCGAACGCATCGCCAAACAGACGATCTTCCCGCGCGTTACGCTCATGACAGAACAGATCGCGGGCGATTTTCGCCATCTCAAAACGTCCGGCAATATAAATATCGTGCCCCGCCAGCGTACCATAATCCTGCAATACCGCCGTAAGTACCGTTCCTGTACGTCCACGCCAGCCTTCTTCCGGCTGCTCGACAACAGGTTCAATACGCAAATTCGGATGGTTAACAGAGAGTGCTTCCAGCTCAGAGAGATCATAGAGGTGCTTTTCTTCGCGACCACCCCAGTAAATGGTAACATCGCGGTTCGGGTTGCGCGCTAACGCCGTCAACAGGATGGAGCGCACATAAGAAAAGCCCGTACCGCCCGCGATCAGAATCAACGGACGCTCTTCATCGTCACGTAGCCAGGCGTCGCCATGCGGAATATCGACGACGATTTCCCGGTCTTTCAGAATTCGATCCATGACCGCCATCGCATACAGATTGAGCTCGGAAGCGCCAATGTGTAATTCAATAAACCCTTTCTCGTCCGGCGTTGAGGCCATCGAAAACGGGCGTTTGTCACGCTCGTCCATTACGACCATCAAATACTGACCAGCGCGGAATGAAAACGCCGCGTCCGGCACTAAACGAACCCGATATACGGTATCGGTGATAGCTTCTACCGAGGTCACTTTACAGCTTAAGGTTGTCATGCGCTCCCTCTGTCGGGTGTCGGGTCAATACCGACATTTTTCAAGCCGAGTCGCCGCAGCCTGAAATGTCGATGTCCGCTTTCAGTTATTTAAAGATAGCCAGCTCATCCCAAATCGCATCAATACGCGCGGTAACTTCAGGATCTTTAACAATAGGACGACCCCACTCGCGTTGGGTTTCGCCCGGCCATTTGTTTGTGGCATCCAGCCCCATTTTTGAACCCAGCCCGGAGACCGGCGAGGCAAAATCCAGGTAGTCAATCGGCGTATTTTCAACCAGCACCGTATCCCGCGCAGGGTCCATACGGGTGGTAATCGCCCAGATCACATCATTCCAGTCGCGTGCGTTAACGTCATCATCGCAAACGATAACAAATTTCGTATACATAAACTGGCGCAAAAACGACCAGACGCCCATCATGACGCGTTTCGCATGACCAGCGTACTGCTTTTTCATCGTCACTACCGCCAGGCGGTAAGAACACCCTTCCGGCGGCAGATAAAAGTCGACGATTTCCGGAAACTGTTTTTGCAGAATAGGCACGAAGACTTCATTGAGCGCCACCCCTAATACCGCAGGCTCATCGGGCGGACGCCCGGTATAGGTGGAGTGATAGATGGCATCCTCACGCTGCGTAATATGCGTGACGGTAAAGACCGGAAAGTTATCCACTTCATTATAATAGCCCGTATGATCGCCATACGGTCCTTCCGGCGCCATCTCTCCCGGCTCAATGTAACCTTCAAGGATAATCTCGGCGCTGGCAGGCACTTCCAGATCGTTAGAAAGGCATTTAACCACTTCAGTTTTCGTGCCGCGCAGCAGGCCCGCAAAGGCATACTCCGACAGAGTATCGGGAACAGGAGTCACGGCGCCAAGTATCGTCGCCGGATCGGCGCCCAATGCGACGGAGACCGGGAAACGTTCACCCGGACGCGCGGCTAACCACTCCTGAAAATCCAGCGCGCCGCCGCGGTGAGACAGCCAGCGCATAATCAGCTTATTTTTACCTATCAACTGCTGACGATAAATGCCCAGGTTTTGCCGCTCTTTGTGCGGACCACGCGTTACCGTCAGTCCCCAGGTAATCAGCGGCGCGGCGTCGTCCGGCCAACAGGTCATGACAGGAAGACGCGTTAAATCGACATCATCGCCAGACGCGATTTTCTGCTGGCAAGGCGCGCCGCGTAACCGTTTCGTCGGCATATTCAGCACTTGCTTAAACTGCGGCAGCTTGTCAAACAGATCGCGAAAGCCTTTCGGCGGCTCAGGTTCTTTAAGAAACGCTAATAATTTACCCACTTCCCGTAAGGCGGAAACATCATCCTGCCCCATGCCCATCGCCACGCGTTTTGGCGTGCCAAAAAGGTTGCACAGCACCGGCATGGCGTAACCTTTAGGATTTTCAAACAGCAACGCCGGTCCACCGGCACGCAGCGTGCGGTCAGCGATTTCCGTGATTTCCAGATGAGGATCCACAGGTAGCGTGATGCGTTTTAGTTCCCCCTGCTGCTCAAGTAGCGTCAGGAAGTCGCGTAAATCGTGATATTTCATGGCGTCCATTGTAGCCTCTTGGTAAGCGCATCATTATACGGCGTTCATCATCGGGATGCTGTATTTTTGTTAAATTAGCGTGAACTCTGGCAACCAACGCTAATCCAGATACGGCTTAAAGGATGAAGTGTATAATTAACTTCGCGCATGGCTTTTGCTATGCTTGCGCCCCGAACAAGCGGATAAGAGTCATTATGCAATCCTGGTATTTACTGTACTGCAAACGCGGGCAACTTCAGCGTGCTCAGGAACACCTCGAAAGACAAGCGGTAAGTTGCCTGACACCGATGATCACCCTGGAAAAAATGGTACGCGGAAAACGTACCTCCGTCAGCGAACCGCTCTTTCCTAATTATCTGTTCGTTGAATTTGATCCGGAAGTGATACATACCACTACAATCAACGCCACGCGCGGCGTCAGCCATTTTGTGCGCTTTGGCGCGCATCCTGCGATCGTGCCTTCCAGCGTTATTCATCAGCTTTCTATCTACAAGCCCGAAGGCGTTGTCGATCCTGAAACCCCCTATCCCGGCGATAGCGTCATCATCACGGAAGGCGCATTTGAAGGGCTGAAAGCGATTTTTACCGAACCGGATGGCGAAACGCGTTCGATGTTACTGCTTAATTTACTCAATAAAGAAGTGAAGCAGAGCGTAAAAAACACCGGTTTTCGCAAGATTTAGCGATCGTTCAGAATACGACCTCAAATAAGGTTCTGGCGTTGGCATCTGTCATCGCCGCTAACCATTGCGGATCTTCACCACGCCATAGCGCTATGCGCTCCAGGATGTGAGGCAGATACGCGGGCTCGTTGCGTCGTGACGTTGGTTTCGGCGTAAGATCGCGGGGCAACAGATACGGCGCGTCGGTTTCTATCAGTAGCTTTTCCGCTGGAATAAACGGTAAGAGTTCACGTAGCTCAAGCCCGCGTCGTTCGTCGCAAACCCACCCGGTAATACCGATATAGAGCCCTCTATCCACACAGGCCTGCATTTGCTGGCGTGAACCGGTAAAGCAGTGCAGTATTGCACCAGGAAGACTATCCAGCCAGGGATCAAGCAATGCCAGAAATCGCTCATGCGCGTCCCGGCAGTGCATAAAGATTGGCATCTGCAATTCGGCGGCAATTTGTAGCTGCGCCTGAAAGGCACGCTCCTGCTCCTGCGGCGTGGAAAAATTGCGATTGAAATCCAGCCCGCACTCACCGATAGCGACGACTTCCGGCTGGTTCGCCAGCGCAATAATGGCGTCTTCAGACGCGGGTGACCACTGACTGCTGTCATGGGGATGGACGCCAGCCGTCGACCAACAATGGGGGTAGCGCCGCGCCAGTTTTAACGCCTGCTGACTTTCATGGATGTTCGTTCCGGTCAGTAGCATACCTTTTACTCCCGCCGCAAACGCACGGGCGACCACATCATCACGATCTTTTGCAAACTGGCTACTGGTTAAATTAACGCCAATATCAAACATGCTTGCCCCCATATGACAACCGCCCTGGCGGGCGGTTGTGTTTAGTCTTCAGTGTGCTCGGCCTTTTCGGTTTCGGCCTCGTTATCTTCGTCGCGCGTCCGTCGCTTACCGACATAAAAGCGTGAGCAGAAAACGCCAATTTCAAACAGGCAGTACATCGGTATCGCCAGCAACGTTTGCGAGAAAACATCTGGCGGCGTAAGCAGCATTCCCACAATGAATGCCCCGACCAGGATATAAGGCCGTTTTTTACGCAAATCTTCTGGCGTGGTGATGCCCATCCAGCACAGCAACACAATCGCCACCGGCACTTCAAAGGCTACGCCAAAGGCCATAAAAAGCGCCATAACAAAGCTAAGATAGCTGGCGATATCTGTCGAAACCTGTACCCCTTCCGGCGCCGTATGCGTCAGGAAACCAAAGGCCAAAGGGAATACGACAAAATAGGCGAAGGCCATACCAATGTAGAAAAGCAGCGAGCTGGATACCAGCAGCGGTACGACCAGACGACGCTCATGCTTATACAGCGCCGGGGCGATAAAGGCCCAAACCTGGTACAAAATGACAGGCGCGGATAAGATCAAAGACACCATGAAGGTGAGTTTGATAGGCGTAAAAAACGGCGACGCCACATCCGTCGCAATCATTGTCGCCCCTTGCGGCATCTGTTTAATCAGCGGTGCGGCGACTAAATGATAAATATCATTGGCGAAATAAATTAACGCCAGAAAAATCAGAAGTACTGCGACGATGCAGTTTAGCAGGCGCTTACGCAACTCGATCAGATGCGTGATAAGCGGTTGAGTATCTTCTACAGCCATGTTTACGGTTTATCACTCGACGAGGGGGAAGATTCGACAACAGGCGCAGCGGATTTCTTCTCGGCGTCTATCGTGGCTACGGAAGCGGTTTCCGTCGACTCAGGCACGTTAGCTTTAACGGGCTCCGGCTTTTGTTCCGGCGCGCTCGCCTGTGTTTCAGCGGCGGCAGGGGTGACGCCCTCATGCTGCGTTTCGTTCCCTTTTACCACCGGATTATGGATGGTATGCGCTTCATCGCTCGCTTGTTCGGGATCGTTAGCGCTGTAGGTGCGTTTCATCGACTCCGCCGCCTGACGCAGTTCATCCATAGATGCTTTCAGTTCGGGAGTCAGATTTTCCAGGCTCGCCTTTTCGACTTTTTTCAGACTGTCCTGGAACTCCTGAAGTTTCAGTTCCTGAGTCAGTTCATTCTGAACCGTTGTCGCAAGGGATCGCAACGCGCGAATCCAGCCCGCTACCGTTTTTACCGCTACTGGCAATCGTTGCGGCCCCAACACAATGAGGCCGATAACGAACACTAACAGCAGTTCGCTAAAACCGATATCAAACACGGATTATACCTGCTCTTTATCTTGGCTTTTAGCGTCTTCCTTTTTCGCTTCGCCTTGCTTATCCGCGATAGATTTAGCGGTAAAATCAGCGTCCTGACTGGTTTTATCCTGTTTGGCATCATCATCGCTCATGGCCTTTTTAAAGCCTTTGATAGACGCGCCAAGATCGGAACCGATGGAACCGAGTTTTTTGGTGCCGAACAGCAGTACGACGATAACGGCAACAATCAACAACTGCCAAATACTGATACCACCCATACATGTTCCTCTGTGATAGATGATGAATTAATAGGGCCGCATTATACACATTATCCTTCGCGCTGCCTCTTTGTTAGCCGCTTTCGCCCGCCCTATTCACATACTTTTACATACGACCGGGACGACATTGACTTGCGGCCTGAGTACTGCCTCGAGTGATAATATGTACCTGCGTGACACAACCGGCGTTGAGCGATAAAAAATCTCAACGAGTTTTACGCCAGCCAACCAGCCAGACAACTACGCCGCCGACCATGAGCCAGCCAGGCATCAATCCCCATTCAGGGCGGTTGACGAGTAAGAATGACCCGCTCAGTAACAGCGTTGCGCCAATTCCCAATAAATAACGAGACTGACTTTGGCGCACATGGTTTACCTGTAACTCGCGCGCAATCTTATCAACACTGTGCTGTAAATATTTGCCCTGGCGCAAACTGTCGTACACCAGTTCAGGTATTTCTGGCACTTTTTCGACCCAGAACGGCGCTTTTTCTTTAAGAGCCCGCGTGAGAGCCGGAATACCCACCTGATCTTTGATCCAGGACTCAAGAAACGGCTTCGCCGTTTTCCACAAATCAAGCTGAGGATAAAGTTGCCGCCCAACCCCTTCAACATACAATAATGTTTTCTGCAACAACACCAGTTGCGGCTGGACTTCCATGTTAAATCGACGCGCTGTATTGAAAAGGTTTAACAACACATGACCAAACGAGATTTCCGCGAGCGGCTTTTCAAAGATAGGTTCACAGACGGTGCGGATGGCAAACTCAAAATCTTCAACGTTGGTATCTGGCGGAACCCAGCCTGAATCGACATGCAGCTCCGCCACCTTTCGGTAATCGCGATTAAAAAACGCGATAAAGTTTTCAGCCAGATAACGCTTATCTTCTTTGTTTAGCGACCCGACGATACCGCAGTCAATGCCGATATATTGCGGATTTTCAGGGTGTTCATGGCTGACAAAAATATTTCCCGGATGCATGTCCGCATGGAAAAAGCTGTCGCGGAAAACCTGGGTGAAGAAAACTTTAACCCCGCGTTCCGCCAGCAGTTTCATGTTGGTGCCGTTCTTTTCCAGCGCCGCCACATCCGAAACCGGAATGCCGTATATCCGCTCCATCACCATCATGTTCTGGCTACAGTAATCGGAGTACACCTCCGGGATATACAGCATGGGACTATTTTCAAAATTGCGGCGTAACTGAATCGCGTTGGCCGATTCCCGCAGCAGATTCAGCTCATCGATCAGCGTTTTCTCATACTCACGCACCACTTCCGTCGGGCGCAGACGACGCCCATCCGGCAACAGGCGTGGTACCCAGCGAGCAAGGCGATAAATCAGTTTCAGGTCTGCCTGAATTACCGGCAAAATATCCGGGCGAATGACCTTAATAACCACTTCTTTACCGTTTGATTTCAATCGCGCGGTATGTACCTGGGCGATTGACGCCGACGCTAAAGGCTGGATATCAAAGTCGTCAAACCAGGCTTCGACTGGTAGCCCCCCCATCGCCTCTTCAATCTGGGCTTTCGCCAGCCGACCATCGAATGGCGCGACTTTATCCTGGAGCAAAGCGAGCTGATCGGCGATTTGCGGCGGGAACAGGTCACGGCGCGTGGAGAGCATCTGACCAAATTTGATCCAGACCGGTCCCAGCTCTTGCAACGCCAGTCTTAATCGTTCACCCAGCAATTTATCTTTATGCCGGTTTGGCATCCAGAACAGCGAATAGCGCCATAATCGGAGTGGCAGTGTAAGACGCATTCGGGGGATGAGTTCATCAAGGCCGTAGCTTAAAAACGTGCGGATGATGAAATATAGGCGCCGTACTTCACCTGGCGTCATTTGGCCTCCAGTTTTTCCAGCCGTGTGGTCAGAGAATCTACGGCGCGCTCAACAGCCGCGGTTTCTTCGGCAAACCATGCGACTTCCAGCGGGCCAGGCGCCATACGCCACTCTTCAGTGATCGCTTCAGCGGCATAACGCTGCTGGCGTTGAAACCCGTGGCGCAGGAATTTAGCCCCGCCACGCACGGCCTTACCGATACTTTCCGCCGCAATATCACCCGTGTATGGCGCCAACAGCTCCGCAGGATCGAATTCGGCGAGATCGGCGAGCGCCACAAAATTTTGCACGACCTGAATATCGCCCTGCACTTCCAGTTCGCCGCTGCGAATAAGCGCGGCCAACTGCTGACGATCGCGTAGTTTTGGCAAAACGCTAGCTTGAGTGATTACCGTACAGTCCGCTTCGCCTTCCCATGCCCCCAGCACATCAACCTGGCGTTCGCTGAATACCAGGACTAATGGCGTCGAAAATCCCTTTAGTTTCACACACAGTACTTTTCCCTGTAAGCGCGTTCTGGCTGATTTCAGCGCTGGTGAACGATACAGAAACGTATTGAGGAGACCTTCAATTCCTGCGGTCACTAAGGGTTTAAAAGGCATTCCACCCTCCTAGAATTTATAACCACGGTGCAATGCCACAACGCCCGCCGTCAGATTGTAATAATCCACGCTCTCAAATCCGGCGTCCTGCATCATGGCTTTTAAGGTATCCTGATCGGGATGCATACGGATGGATTCCGCGAGATACCGATAGCTATCCGCATCGTTCGCGACCATCGAGCCAATACGCGGTAAAATATGGAAAGAATAGGCGTCATACGCTTTACTCAGCGGCTCAATGATAGGCTTGGAAAATTCAAGCACCAGTAAACGTCCGCCGGGTTTCAACACACGGAACATTGACCGCAGCGCTTTTTCTTTTTCCGTTACATTGCGCAAACCAAACGAAATGGTAATGCAATCAAACGTATTATCAGGGAAAGGCAGAGCTTCGGCATTCGCCTGCACATACTCTACATTGCCGATCACGCCGATATTACGCAGCTTCTCACGCCCCATTTTGAGCATGGAATCATTAATATCCGCCAGGATAACTTTGCCAGTTTCCCCGACCATACGTGAAAATTTCGCGGTAAGATCGCCCGTACCACCCGCTAAATCGAGAACGGTTTGTCCACGACGCACGCCACTGCAATCAATGGTGAAGCGCTTCCACAAACGATGAATGCCAAATGACATTAAGTCATTCATCACATCGTACTTTGACGCCACAGAATGAAAAACGTGGGCCACCATGTCAGCTTTCTGCTCTTTAGCGACGGTCTGAAAGCCAAAGTGCGTCGTTTCTTGTGAATCTTCCACCATCTCAGTGCCTGCTTATCGATAAAAATGTTCAAGAAGTGTAACAGATTGGGCCAATTTGCCCTACTCTGCGCCAGGACTAAACTACTCCGTATGGGTTAACTTAACTGCTGCTTCACCCGTTCATCATTGGGATAATGTTCATCCTGCCGCCCTTCAGGGATCGATCGTAAACGATATTCTTCATCTTGCGTAACGGCCTGTTCCGCTAAATCCGGATTAATCTCGCGTTTGATTTCCACGCCTAGCCCCCGGAAGGCCTCCGCCTGCGCCAAAACGTTGCCACGCCCCGACGCAAGTTTTTTCATCGCCTGGCGGTAGTTATCCTGCGCTTTATCCAGACTCTGACCGATCGCTGACATATCATCAACGAACAACCGCATTTTATCGTAGAGCTTACTGGCTCTGTCTGCGATGTGCTGCGCATTGCGGCTCTGGTGTTCATAGCGCCACAGGTTGGCGATTGTCCGTAACGCCACCAGCAGCGTCGTGGGGCTTACCAGCATAATGTTATTTTTCAGCGCCTCGGTTATCAGTTCGGGCTGTTTATCTAACGCCAGCAGGAAAGCGGGTTCTACGGGGATAAACATCAGAACATAGTCCAGCGAGCGGAGGCCGGGAAGCTGCTGATAGTCTTTGCGCCCCAGTAAGCGAATATGATTGCGCACCGAGGCGATGTGCTCTTGTAAAGCGGCCTCGCGCGTGTAGTCATCTTCAGCGTTAAAGTAACGCTCGTAGGCGACCAACGTCATTTTAGCGTCGATGACCACATCTTTGCCCTGCGGCAAGCGGACGATGACATCCGGCTGCATCCGCGAGCGCGCATCGTTCTCAATACTGACCTGGGTTTCGTATTCGTAGCCTTCACGCAGTCCGGATGCCTCCAGCACCCGCGCCAGCACAACTTCGCCCCAGTTTCCTTGCGCCTTATTGTCCCCTTTCAGGGCGCGCGTCAGGTTGATCGCTTCCTGCGCCATTTGCGCGTTAAGCTGCTGCAAATTACGAATTTCGTGCGCCAGCGTATGCCGTTCCTGCGCTTCTTTGCCAAAACTCTCCTGAACCTGGCGGCGAAAACCGTCCAGTTGCTCACGCAGCGGCGTCAGCAGGCTATTCAGGCTTTGTCGGTTTTGTTCGTCTACGCGACGATTACTGTGTTCAAAGATACGGTTCGCCAGATTTTCAAACTGCTCGCTTAAACGCTGTTCGCTGTTGATCATCTGACGGATTTTGTCTTCCGCGTGTTGTTGAGTCGCTTCCAGACGGGTCGTGACTTCACGCAGATCGGCTTCCAGAGAGGTATTAATACTGTGCAGGCTGCGCAGTTCGTTATTAAGTAACTCGCATTCACTGCGCCAGTGCGCTTCTTGCGCTAATTGCTGCCGGGCCGCGCTAAGTTCGATATCCAGCTCACGCCGTTCTTCGATAAGATCGGCGCGGATTTGATCGGCGTGCGCTTTCGTCGCCAGCCAGCCAATCACCGCCCCAGCCGCCAGCGCCACGACGGCGCTTATCATAAGAGTAATATCCACAACACCTCTCCTGGAACCACACTGTCCTGCACAAAATAGAATTGTGCTGTATAAACGTCCAGTTTAAAAGGGATTTCCTGCGAGGCGCCACGCAAAAAGAAAAGGCCGAACGCGTCGGCCTTTGCAAAAGAGAGGAGAATTACAGCAGACGACGGGCCGCTTCCACGACGATTTTCACCGCGTGGCTTTCAGTTTGTTTCATCGTTTCCGCATTCGGAATCTCTTGTTGGGTACGGTTGACGATAACGCCCGCCACCATACCTGCGCGTAACCCCTGGCTTGCGCACATGGTTAACAGCGTAGCGGATTCCATTTCGTAGTTCATCACGCCCATCGCCTGCCACTCTTCCATAGAACCTTTGAAGCGACGCACAACGCGGCCAGAATAGGTGTCGTAACGTTCCTGACCCGGATAGAAAGTGTCGGAAGAGGCGGTTACGCCAACGTGAGTCGTGGCGCCAATCGATTTCGCGGCTTCAACCAGCGCAGTGGTGCAGGCAAAGTCGGCAACCGCCGGGAATTCCATCGGCGCAAAATGCAGGCTCGCCCCATCCAGACGAACGGATGCGGTCGTTACCAGAACGTCGCCGACGTTAATGTGCGGCTGAATAGCCCCCGTGGTGCCGATACGCAAGAAGGTACGAATACCCAGTTGCGCCAGTTCTTCCACGGCAATAGAGGTAGACGGGCCGCCGATACCGGTAGAGCAAACGATAACTGCTTTGCCATCCAGCTCAGCGCGCCAGGAGGTGAATTCGCGGTGAGATGCCAGCTTAACCGGCTTATCCATCAGCGCGGCGATCTTTTCCACACGCTCAGGATCGCCAGGGACGATGGCGAGCTGGGCCCCTTGTAAATCGTTTTTGGTGAGGCCGAGATGAAAAACATCAGACTTGGACATATAAAACTCCTCTGTGAATCGGGTTTGTCAGAAGAAGCAAAAAGACACTTTACCTAAGGCATAAAGATATTTTCGTGACAGCCATCACTATGGCGTAAAACAATTGCACTCGATTACCATTAAAAAGTGATGCACATCACAATAAATAATCAATATCGCCAGGCATTGCACAAAAGATAGCCGCTTTAAGGCAATGTGGTTTGTTACACACTGTCTATAGTTAAGATTGCGCTATTTTTTAAGGGTACGGAGAATACCATGACAACGACACATCCATCCGGCTTTGCACCTGCAGCTTCCCCACTTGCCCCTACGATGATTCATACGCCTGATGGGGCCATTAGCGCGGGGATAACGTCGATTCCCTCTCAGGGCGACGATATGCCAGCCTATTACGCCAGACCAAAAGCGAGCGACGGCGCGCTGCCTGTGGTCATTGTGGTACAGGAAATTTTTGGCGTACATGAACACATTCGCGATATTTGCCGACGACTGGCGCTGGAAGGCTATCTCGCTATCGCGCCGGAGCTCTATTTCCGCGAAGGCGACCCCAATGATTTCGCCGATATACCCACATTATTGAGCGGGCTGGTGGCTAAAGTACCCGATTCGCAAGTCCTTGCCGACCTGGATCACGTCGCCAGTTGGGCTTCGCGCAACGGCGGGGATGCGCATCGGCTGATGATCACCGGTTTTTGTTGGGGAGGCCGGATTACCTGGCTGTACGCCGCGCACAACCCACAGTTAAAAGCGGCGGTAGCGTGGTACGGCAAGCTGGTGGGCGACACGTCACTCAATTCGCCGAAGCATCCCGTTGATATCGCCACCGATCTTAACGCGCCGGTACTGGGTTTATACGGCGGGCAGGATACCAGTATTCCACAGGAGAGCATGGAAACCATGCGTCAGGCGCTACGCGCCGCTAATGCGAAGGCGGAAATCGTGGTCTATCCCGATGCAGGGCACGCGTTTAATGCCGATTATCGTCCGGGCTACCACGAAGCCTCGGCGAAAGACGGCTGGCAAAGAATGCTGGAATGGTTCGCGCAGTACGGTGGGAAAAAAGGCTAACCACAGCGCATTACGATGTTTGTTGGGCCTACGAGACCAGAGTCGGTGTAGGCTCAACAAAGCGTCATCGCCACGTTAGCTATGCTTTACCACAGCATTTTTTATATTTTTTGCCGCTGCCGCAGGGACAGAGATGGTTACGACTGACGGCTCCTGTGTCTTTACGCGCGTCCTGCGCCAGCCAGCGCATGATCGATGCCATCGGATAGCCTTGCGCCAGCAGCTCCCGCCAGACATTCATATACGGCGTAACGTGCTGGAAAAAATGTTTATAGCCCGCACACAAGTAATTATGCGCAGGATGACCGGACGGCGAGACGGCAAAGCGATGCTTCGGACAGCCGCCATGACACGCAAAGCGGTAGTCACAGCGACGACAATCGGCGGTCAGGGTCTCCCGCTTGGCCTCACCAAAGGCAATAGCCCGCTCGCTATTATTTAAGGTTTTGATGCTGTGCTGGTGGATATTCCCCAGCAGATGCTCCGGGTAGACAAAGTGGTCGCAGTTGTAGAGATCGCCGTTCGACTCCAACGCGAAGGCATGTCCACAAGTCTCGGAATGTACACACAGTACCGGCTGTTGCGCCGTCCAGGCGGCTAACGCCACGTCAAACATCTGCACATAGACGCGGTCTACGTCGCGACGAACCCAGATATCAAAGATCTGGTTGAGAAATTCGCCATATTGCCACGACGGTACCGTCCATGGCGCCAGCTTTGCCGCGCTTTCGCCGGGCATCACCAGATTAAGTACCGATGAGTTATCGGTGCTCATTCGCTCTACCAGCGGGATAAACTGAATAAAACGCGATCCCGCCGCCAGAAGAAATTCGTAGACGTCTGCTGCATGACCGACGTTATGTTTTCCCACGACGGTTAAGGTATTAAAGTCGACATGGTGCGCTTTAAGCCGCGCCATTGCTGCGACGACCTGTTCATGAGTTCCTTTTCCAGCGCGATTAAGCCGATAGTGGTTGTGTAACGACGCCGGGCCGTCGATAGAGAGACCGATGAGAAAATGCTGTTCAGCGAAAAAGCGCGCCCACTCGTCATTCACCAGGATGCCGTTCGTCTGCAACGCATGAGTGATTTTTCGCCCATCGCCGTACTTTTCACATAATGCGACAACCCGACGGAAAAACGGTAGTCCCATCATGGTCGGTTCGCCGCCCTGCCAGGCAAAGTCAATGCGGTCGCCACTCTGCGCGGCAATATGCTGGCGTATAAATTGTTCCAGCGTCTCGTCCGACATCCGCCAGTTTTTATTGCGTTCCGGGTACAGCGCCTCTTTTTCAAGATAGAAGCAATATGTGCAATCAATATTGCAGATCGCGCCGCCGGGTTTGGCCATTACGTGACAACCTGCTACCGCCATGTCAGACATCTCCGTTAAAAAATAAGGTTCACCAGCGCCATGAGACAATGCGACGTTTATCGTCGCCAGGGAACATAACAGAATGGAAAACCTCGTTTTGTGCTATGAGAGCGCTGGGCGATCATGACAGGAAAAACGATCTGCGAGGCAATAAAATCCGCCGCGCTGCTTCCAGGGACGCTATCCGCCTGGTTGTCATTCATACGGAGAACCTTTTTATTATCAAGATCGCCAAATAGCCAGATCCTGAAAAAGACAGCGCGGAAAATAAGAAAAAGGGAAATGAGAAGAAAGAGGCGCTGTTAATCAGGTCAGGCACGGGCGCTACCCGTCAAAGGGTAGCGCCGCATTGCTGCCGGATAAACGCAGCGGTCAGGATGGGTTATTTCGCCTGACGCAGATTGTGCGCCGCTTTGACCATGTTCGCTAACGCCGCGCGGGTTTCAGGCCAACCGCGAGTTTTCAGACCGCAGTCCGGATTCACCCACAGGCGTTGTGCCGGTATACGCTGTGCCGCCTTCTTCAGCAGGGCTTCAATCCACTCGACGCTCGGCACGTTCGGCGAGTGAATATCGTACACGCCCGGCCCGATTTCGTTCGGGTAGTCGAACGCTTCAAACGACTCCAGCAACTCCATATCCGAGCGGGAGGTCTCAATGGTGATCACATCCGCGTCCAGCGCGGCGATCGAATCCATAATGTCGTTGAACTCGCAGTAACACATGTGGGTGTGGATCTGGGTTTCATCTTTCGCCACCGCCGCGTTGATGCGGAAGGCTTCCACACCCCATTCCAGATAGGCGTCCCAGTCGCTGCGACGCAGTGGTAGACCTTCGCGCAGCGCCGGTTCGTCGATCTGAATAATCCCGATCCCCGCCGCCTCCAGATCCGCGACTTCATCACGCAGCGCCAGCGCAATCTGTTTCGCAATCGTTTCGCGGGTCACGTCTTCGCGGGGGAATGACCAGCAAAGAATAGTCACCGGGCCGGTCAACATCCCTTTTACCGGCTTGTCGGTCAGCGACTGGGCATATTTCGCCCACTCCACGGTAATCGGTGCCGGACGGCTGATATCGCCAATCACTACCGGCGGTTTCACACAGCGGGAGCCATAGCTTTGCACCCAACCATTCTGGGTAAAGACGAAGCCGTCCAGATGCTCGCCGAAGTATTCCACCATGTCGTTTCGCTCGGCTTCGCCGTGTACCAGCACATCCAGCCCTAAACGCTCCTGCTCGATGATAGCCTGTTTGATATGTTCGGCGATGCCGGTGCGGTAGTTATTCGCGTCGAGGTTGCCCTTTTTGAAGTCCAGACGCAGACCGCGAATTTCCGTGGTTTGCGGAAACGAACCGATAGTCGTCGTCGGCCAGGCGGGTAGTTTAAAGCGGGCGCGTTGCGCTTCAGCGCGCACCTCATACGGATTCTCACGCTGGCTGTCCTGCGCGGTGATCGCCGCCAGGCGTTTTTCTACCGCGGCATTATGTACGCGACGGGAGTGACGACGAGCCTGAATCGGTGCGCTCCATTCCTCAAGCGCCGCCGTTTCGCCGCTGTTCAGCGCATCGCGCAGCAACGCCAGTTCACCGCATTTTTGCAGCGCAAAGGCAAACCAGCTTTTTACTTCCGTATCCAGACGCGTTTCGACGCTGAGATCGATCGGGCTGTGCAGCAAAGAGCAGGAGGATGCTACCCACAGCGCGCGTTTGCCCACAAGGGCGTTAATCTGCGCGTATTTTTCGGTCAAATCGGCGCGCCAGACATTACGCCCGTTAATCAAGCCTGCGGAAAGCAGCCAGTCGACCGGCAGACGTTGATGCAGTTCCGCTACATCATCTTTGCCATGAATGAGGTCAACATGTAGCCCCTGTACCGGTAGCGCGATAATAGTGTCCAGGTTTGGCGTCACGCCTTCAAAATAGGTCGTCAGCAACAGCTTCACCTGGCCGGCGAGCGCGTCGTAAGCCGGTTTGAAGGCATCCAGCCACGCCTGCGGCAGTTCCAGCACCAGCGCTGGCTCATCAATTTGGACCCACTCAATACCACGTTTTGCCAGTTCAGCCAGCACGTGCTGATACACCGGCAAAATGTCTTTCAGCAACGTCAGGCGGTCAAACGGCTCGCCTTTCACTTTACCCAGCCACAGATACGTGACAGGCCCCAGCAGTACGGGTTTGATCTTATGCCCCAGCGCCAGCGCTTCGTCCACTTCCTCCAGCAACTGTGTCCAGGTGAGTCTGAACTGCTGGCCTTTGCTGAACTCCGGTACTATGTAGTGATAGTTAGTATTAAACCATTTGGTCATTTCCGCTGCCGCCGCCGGTTCGCCGGTTGGCGCGCGACCGCGGCCAATGCGGAACAGAGTGTCGATGTCCACGGAACCGTCGTTGTTCTGATGACGAGCCGGCACATTGCCTAACAGCAGGCTGGTGGTCAGAACATGGTCGTACCAGGCAAAGTCGCCTACCGGTAACAGGTCAATACCCGCTTGTTTCTGCTGCTCCCAGTGACGCGCGCGCAGTTCGCGCCCCACCGCCAGTAACGCTTCACGCGTTGAGTTCCCCGCCCAGTAGCTCTCTTGCGCTTTTTTCAACTCGCGACGCAGGCCAACGCGAGGAAAACCGAGGGTATGAGTCAATATTGTCATTTTACTTCCTCTCTTATTTTATTGAATCTGAAAGTAAAACTCTAAATAGTTCGGCTTGCAGGAAGGCGGCGACACAGCGCATCCCCAGGAGCTTACTGAAGTAAGTGACTGGGGTAAGCAAGGAAGCCAACGCATCTGCAAGTCGAAATATGACGAGTTTTAGACGTCTGGATGTTTACACATCCATAATGTAAAGGTACTGTATATTCCTCAAGCGCAATTTGTTCATGGCGAAGTGAAGGACTTTCATGATCGAAATTAAACATCTGAAAACACTCCAGGCATTGCGGAATAGTGGATCGCTGGCTGCCGCGGCGGCGGTGCTGCACCAGACCCAATCCGCTCTGTCTCATCAGTTCAGCGATCTGGAACAACGCCTTGGCTTCCGCCTGTTCGTGCGTAAAAGCCAGCCGCTGCGCTTTACGCCGCAGGGGGAAGTTCTGCTGCAACTGGCAAACCAGGTGCTGCCGCAAATCAGCCGTGCGCTGCAGGCGTGCAACGAACCGCAGCAAACTCGTCTGCGCATCGCTATTGAATGTCATAGCTGTATTCAGTGGCTGACCCCGGCGCTGGAAAACTTCCGTGCAAGCTGGCCGCAGGTAGAAATGGATTTCACATCCGGCGTCACTTTTGATCCGCAACCGGCCTTGCAACAAGGCGAGCTGGATTTGGTGATGACGTCGGATATTTTGCCGCGCAGCGGGCTGCATTATTCGCCGATGTTTGATTTTGAAGTCCGACTGGTGCTGGCGCCCGACCATCCGCTGGCCAGCAAAACGCAGATTACGCCGGAAGATTTAGCCAGCGAAACGCTGTTGATTTACCCGGTGCAGCGCAGCCGACTGGATGTCTGGCGACATTTCCTGCAACCGGCGGGTATCAGTCCGCTGCTGAAAAGCGTGGATAATACGCTACTGCTGATTCAGATGGTGGCGGCCAGAATGGGTATTGCCGCCCTGCCGCACTGGGTGGTGGAAAGCGTTGAGCGCCAGGGTCTGGTGGTGACCAAAACCCTGGGTGATGGTCTGTGGAGCCGCCTGTATGCCGCCGTGCGCGACGGCGATCAGCGTCAGGCGGTGACCGAGGCGTTTATTCGCTCGACGCGGGATCACGCCTGCGATCATCTGCCGTTTGTGCGGAGCGCGGAGCGACCCATTTTCGATGCACCCACAGCGAAGCCAGGATCACAGCCGCGCCTGTAATAAAGCTTGGCCAGTGGGGCTGCTGATGCCAGATGGCAAGATTAACCAGCAGTCCTGCGGGAACATGCATATTATTCATGATACCCAGCGTCCCGGCGTCTACCTGGGTAGCGCCATAGTTCCACATAAAGTAGCCAATGCCGGACGCCACCACGCCGAGAAACACCAGAATGCTCCATTGCAGCGTGGTTTCCGGCAGCTTTTGCGCGTTCCCCAACAGCGACCACGCCACCGCCGCCACCAAAAACGCTCCCAGATAGAACCACGCAAAGGCGTTGTGCTGCGGCATGGGACGGGTCTCCATCAGACGTTTATACCCCACCATTCCGATAGCGAAACTGATATTAGAAAGCTGCACCAGGAGCAAACCGACCCAAAAATGGTCGGTCACGCGATCGTAGCGAATAATCCCGGCGCCAATCACCGCCAGCAACGCGCTAAATGCATAGCCCCAGCGCAAACGACGCTGACTCATCACATCGTAAATCAGCGTGATATAGAGCGGCGTCAGAACGGTAAACAGCAGCAGTTCGGATACGGTCAGATAGAGGTAAGCATGGAAGCTCAACATATACATGATGCCAAGCTGCATCGCCCCCACCAGCATATACAGGCTGATGGTTTTTAGGTTGTGCCCGCGAGAACGCAAAAACGGCAGAAAAACGAGCGCCGCCAGCCCAACGCGTATCAGCACCGCGAAATAGCTATCGACATGCCCGGCAAGATACTCGCCAAATAGACTAAAGGAGAAAGCCCACAGGATAGTGGTAATGATGAGTAGCGCCACAATGGATGTCTCTTAAAACAGGGAACACCCATTGTAGCGGAGAGTGAAGTTGACAACTGGTCAACTAACAAACAATCACATCAGCGTAAGAAAAGATCGCGCAGGTAATGCGGCACGGCGTTATCCGCGTTGATGCCGATCACCTCAAGTTCGGGATACAGGTCTTTCAGACGCTGGTGCGCATTGCCCATGATGCAGCCTTTGCCCGCCATCGTGAGCATTTCAGCGTCGTTCATTCCGTCGCCAAAGGCGATACACTCTTTCAGGCTGTACCCCATCGCCTGAGCGACCGCTTCCAGCGCATGACCTTTCGACACTCCGCCCGCCATCACTTCCAGACAGGTTAGCGTGGAGAAGCTCACGTTTACCCGATCGCCCCAGCGCGCGTTAATCGCCTGCTCCAGCGGCAACAACTTTTCATGAGTGTCGCTGGTGAAAAACACTTTGCTGACGCCCTCCGGCTCCAGCAGCGCAGGCTCAAACAGCGAATAGTTAAATACCGCCTCTTTGAAAAAACGCATTTCATCGGGGCGATGACGATTCATAAACCATTCGTCGTCGCGATAAACGTTAGTCACGATGTCCGGGTTCGCATTCACCACGCCGAACAGGTCGCTGGCAATGTCGCTGTCCAGATTATGCGTAAAAACCAAATTCCCGTCGGTATCGTGCACTCGCGCGCCGTTGGAGGTGATCATGTAAGACTTGATTTCAAGATTATCGCGGATTTGCCCTACATCGACATGATGACGACCAGTGGCAAAGACAAAATGGATGCCGCGTGCGGTCAACAGCTTCAGAGTCTCTTTGGCATAAGGGGACAACGTATGGTCGGGGGAGAGCAGCGTGCCATCTAAATCAGACGCAACAACCTGATACATAATAAAATTTAACCTCTAAGCAAAGCGATTTCCGCTGGATAAATTAGGCTTGTTGAAAAATTCAACAATGGCGTTAAGCGCGACTGAGCGCATGGCGTCCTTTTCAAAAAGGATCTCATGGTACGCGCCTTTGATAACCAGCGGTTTTCCCCCTTCACAAGGGTATCCCGCCGCGGCGCGAATTTCACAAAAACGATCGTGGGTGCGGTTATCCACTACCCGCTCTTCTTCCGCCTGAATCAGTAGCGTAGGCGTCGTGTCATCGCTCGCCCCAGCCAGAACCTGCTCACCCGCCAGAATGCCTTCGCGTACCCAATGCCAGGTGGGGCCGCCAACGCGCAGCTGCGGCTCGTCGGCATAAAATCGTAAGTTGCGCTGATAACGCTGGCGGCTGTGGGTCAGCGCATTCATCCCAAACGGCAACGCCCGCCACTGACCGGTACCAATAGCGTAATCTTCACGGATACGCTGGTGCCCCTCGGCCCAGTCGAGAATATGGCGCACCATAAAGGAAGGCAAGCGTATCACAATACCAAACATCGGCGCGGTGAGCGCAATAGCGTCGCACCGCACACGATGGCGTTGCAGGAACAGGGTGGCTATCGCGCCCCCCATTGAGTGCGCCAGGATATAACGCTTACGCCACGGCCCCGGCTCAATTTCCTGCTGCCAGAACGCCGCTAAGTCCTCAACATAATCGTTAAAATGATCAACGTGACCCCGATGCGGGTCCGATAACATCCGCCCGGAGCGCCCTTGACCACGGTGGTCGATGATGAAGATATCAAAACCGAGATGAAAAAGGTCATACGCCAGTTCAGCGTATTTTACATAACTCTCAATGCGGCCAGGACAAATGACGATCGTCCGATCGTTAGAATCATTCCGAAAACGGACAAAGCGCACCGGAATGTTACCCACGCCGATAAACTCCGCCTCTTCCCGCTGACGCCAGAAATCGGTCAGCGGCCCCATAGCAAAAGCGGCAAACGCATTTTCTCTTGTTTCCCAGTCATTTTGCTGCTGAAACATCGGGTTTTCGGCCTCGTTTACCAGGTAAAATCGTTTTTTGCGTCGTGCCTGACACAACACAGCGGCAGTAGCGTATTGTGGCACAAAAACAGACAACCAGGGAGTTTCGCATGACCTTTGAATGGTGGTTCGCCTATCTACTGACCTCAACTCTGCTGAGTCTTTCTCCGGGTTCAGGCGCCATCAATACCATGACGACGTCTATCAACCATGGATATCGTGGCGCAGCGGCTTCTATCGCCGGACTCCAGACCGGACTGGGGATACATATCGTACTGGTGGGCGTCGGACTGGGTACGCTCTTTTCGCGCTCGCTCCTCGCTTTTGAAATTCTGAAATGGGCTGGCGCGGCTTATCTTATCTGGCTGGGTATCCAGCAATGGCGCGCCGCAGGCGCTATCGATCTGCATACTCTCGCCCAGACGCAATCGCGGGGTCGGCTGTTCAAACGGGCGATATTTGTCAATCTAACCAATCCCAAAAGTATTGTCTTTCTTGCCGCCCTGTTTCCGCAATTCATCATGCCGCAGCAACCGCAACTGGCGCAGTACCTCATTCTCGGCGTCACCACGATTGTGGTGGATATGATTGTGATGACCGGTTACGCCACACTGGCGCAGCGCATTGCCGCCTGGATTAAAGGACCAAAGCAGATGAAGGCGCTGAATAAAGCGTTTGGTTCGTTGTTTATGCTGGTAGGCGCGCTCCTGGCGTCGGCAAGACACGCGTGATAGTCGTGCCGGATGATGTTTATCCGGCCCGGAGGTAAATTAGCGCGAAATAATCAGGTGAATACCAAAGCCCGCAAACAAAGCGCCGGCAAAGCCATCAATCCATTTCGCCAGACGCTGATAGCCGCGGCGCATTTTCGGCAGCGCGAACAGGCTGGCGACTACGGTAAACCAGGCCAGCGTTTCCAGGGTGATTAACGCGAAAATACCCCAGCGCGCCGCAGCGCCGACGTTATCGCCGACAAACAGTGAAAAAACGGAACCAAAATAGATAATCGCTTTAGGATTCGACAGATTGGTCAACAGCCCTTTGAGAAAACTGCGCCCGCTCTGCGCCAGTTCAATGTGCGGAGAAGACGCCGCCGCATCCTGTTTTTTCAGCGCGCCGCGCAGCATCTGATAGCCCATCCAGCACAGGTACAGGCCGCCGCCTACCATAATGATCGTATGCAGCCAGGCCATTTTTTCGATGATGAGATGCAGGCCAAGCAGCGCCACGCCCGCCCATACCATCACGCCGCAGGTAATGCCCAGTACGCCCATCATCGCTTCTTTACGCGAACGGCTGACAGCAGTTTGAGACACGAAGAAAAAGTCGGGGCCGGGGCTCATTAGCGCAACGATGTGCACCATTGCCACGGTGAAAAATAGCATCAACATAAAAATGGCTCGCGGGGAAATAGTTCAGTGAGTCACCATCCTGGCACTTTTTTGCCGGGCTGACTACTCTTCGTCATCACCATCGACATGCGCGCGGATGAGCGCCATAAATTCTTTCCCGAAGCGCTCCAGTTTGCGCATCCCAACCCCGTTAACGCTTAACATCTCGCTGGCGGAAACCGGCATCTGTTCCGCCATTTCTATCAACGTGGCGTCGTTAAAGACCACATACGGCGGGATATTCTCTTCATCAGCGATAGCTTTACGCAGCTTGCGCAACTTAGCGAACAATTTGCGATCGTAATTACCGCCGAACGATTTCTGCATCACGCGGGGTTTGAGGGCGACGATGCGCGGCACCGCAAGCTTTAGCGGAACGTCTCCACGGAGTACCGGACGCGCGGCATCCGTCAACTGTAATGCGGAGTGCTGCGCAATATTTTGCATTACCAGCCCCAGATGAATGAGCTGGCGAATCACGCTCACCCAGTGCTCATGGCTCTTTTCGCGTCCCATGCCATAAACCTTGAGTTTGTCATGACCGAAATCGCGGATGCGTTGGTTATTCGCGCCGCGGATCACCTCGACAACGTAGCCCATGCCAAAACGCTGGTTAACCCGACCAATGGTAGAAAGCGCAATCTGGGCATCGTTTAAGCCATCATATTGTTTGGGCGGATCGAGACAGATATCGCAGTTGCCGCACGGTTCTTGTCGGCCTTCGCCAAAGTAATTAAGCAATACCAGGCGACGGCAGGTTTGCGCTTCGGCAAAAGCGCCCATCGCATTCAGTTTATGCCGTTCAATATCCTGAAGCTGTCCGGCTGGTTTCTCTTCCAGACAACGACGTAGCCAGGCCATATCAGCCGGATCGTAAAATAGCATGGCTTCCGCAGGCAGTCCGTCGCGCCCGGCGCGGCCCGTTTCCTGATAGTAGGATTCAATATTGCGCGGGATATCGAAATGCACAACGAAACGTACGTTAGGTTTGTTTATGCCCATTCCAAAAGCGACGGTCGCCACCACGATTTGCAGATCGTCGCGCTGAAATTTTTCCTGCACATCGGCGCGAATAGCGTTTTCCAGCCCCGCATGATAGGCCGCCGCGCTAATGCCGCGACTTTGCAAGCGCGCAGCGGTATCTTCCACTTTCGCCCGACTGTTACAGTAGATGATACCCGATTTGCCGCGTTGCTCCTGAACATAGCGCATTAGCTGGTCGAGCGGCTTAAACTTCTCCATCAGCATGTAGCGGATATTCGGTCGGTCAAAGCTACTGATCTGGATTAACGGATCGTTAAGCCCAAGCAGACGAATAATATCCTGGCGCGTGGTGTCGTCGGCGGTGGCGGTCAATGCCATAAACGGCAAAGCGGGAAAACGCTGGCGAAGCTGACCGAGAGCCGCATATTCCGGACGGAAATCATGCCCCCATTGCGAGATACAGTGCGCTTCATCCACCGCCAGCAATACCGGATTCCAGTGCGCCAGATGATCAAGAAAGTTGTCCAGCATCAGGCGTTCCGGCGCAATATACAGCAGACGAATCTGTCCGGTACGGCACCCCGCCATCACCTCAAGCTGCTGCTCGCGGCTTTGAGTGGAGTTCAGACAGGCCGCCGCCACCCCGTTCGCCAGTAGCTGATCGACCTGGTCTTTCATCAACGAGATCAGGGGCGAAACGACGACGGTCAATCCGTCCAGCAACAACGCGGGGATTTGATAGCACAGAGATTTGCCGCCGCCGGTGGGCATGACGACCAGACAGTCGCGACCGGAGAGCGCAGTATCAATAATCGCTTCCTGACCCGGGCGAAACTGTTGGTAGCCAAAGGTTTCCTGCAAAACCTGTTTGGCCCCTGATTCCAGATTCAACACTTCCGCCTGCGCCACATTAACCCCGTTCACCATAAATCAAAACAGGCGCTATTTTCAGCGCCTGCGAGAGAAACTGCAATGTTTAAAACACAATCCAATCAGAAGATATCGTTAAGCATCACGCCGACGCCGACACGTGTCTGATTAAAATTATAGTCGATCAGCGATTCGCCATAGCCGCTGTACACCTGGGTATAAAGCCGGACATGTTTAGTGACCGGATAGCTTAATCCAACTTCCGCGCCGCCGTAGCCTGTATTCCAGTTGTACTGGCCTTTGGCGCTTAATACCGCCTCGCCCAGGTGATAACCGATTTTAAGCTGGTAATAACCCATATATTTGGTGATGTCCGGATTATCATCGGTACTGCCAATCACGTACCACGGTTTGACCTCTACCAGCCAGTTACCGTTTTCGGCCATCAGACGGGTATACAGACGGTTCCAGCTACGCGAGGTGGGGTCCGAACGTCCGTTAGAGTCATGGTTGTAGCCCATCTCTACGTCGCGCAGCGTCCAGCCGGCAAAGCGATAATCGGTAGCAAAACCAAGAAAAAGCTGCGGTTCGTAGTTGGTTTCGCGAAACGGCGAAGACTCTTTACTGTTGGAAAGCTGCCACCAGGATTTCTGCGTATAGGAAGCGCCCAGTACCGAGTTCGGCCCCAGTATTCCGCGCCACAGCGGAAACGCCAGGCTCAACTGAAATTTCACTTCATCTTTACGTGCGTTTTCAGACCAGTTGTAGGTACTTATGGCCTCTTTGTTCAGATCGCTGGTGTTCGTGTAGATCAAGTAGTTCGTGTCATAAGGGTAAAGCGTAAAAGGGTTATCATGCTCCTGTAGCATGTTAGCGATGATACTTCCCCGTACTGCAGGCGCATCATGAACCTCTTTTATCGTAGCTTCTTGTGCATATGCCGCTAATGGCAGTAGCGTGGCTGGCAACAACCCTCTCAAAATCGCCCGCATTCTTGACGTTCTCCTGACGAAGTATTTTCAGCTTGAATCATTCTCTGCCAACCATTTTTACATATTTACACACATAGCCGTTAGTTATCCCTTCTTAAAGTAGAAAACAACAATTAAGAAGCATAATATCAACATTTCATTAACCAATGAGGTGTCAGGAATCTATGTCCGCTGTACTTACCGCTGAACAAGCTCTGAAATTAGTGGGTGAAATGTTTGTCTACCACATGCCGTTTAATCGGGCGTTAGGGCTGGAGCTGGAACGCTATGAAAAAGCGTTCGCCCAACTGGCCTTCAACAACCAGCCGATGATGGTCGGCAACTGGGCGCAAAGCATTTTACACGGCGGCGTGATCGCCTCTGCGCTGGATGTCGCCGCCGGACTGGTATGCGTCGGCAGCACGCTAACTCGCCACGAAACCATCAGCGAAGATGAACTACGCCAGCGCCTGTCGCGGATGGGAACGATTGACCTGCGCGTCGATTACCTGCGTCCGGGCAGAGGCAACCGCTTTACGGCCACCAGTAGCCTGCTGCGCGCAGGGAATAAAGTGGCCGTCGCCCGCGTGGAATTACACAATGAAGATCAGCTGTACATCGCCAGCGCCACCGCTACTTATATGGTGGGATAAAAGCAGGTAAACTGTTGTTACACTTCAGATACGAGTTTTCCGGATGGACGCAAAACAAACACGGCAGGGCGTATTACTCGCTCTTGCCGCCTATTTTATTTGGGGGATCGCCCCCGCGTATTTCAAGCTGATCTATTACGTTCCCGCAGATGAGATCCTGACGCACCGCGTGATTTGGTCATTTTTCTTTATGGTGGTGCTGCTTAGCGTCAGCCGGCAGTGGCGACAGGTTAAGCGCTTACTGAAAACGCCAAAGAAGATTTTCCTGCTGGCCCTGTCCGCCGTACTGGTCGGCGGTAACTGGCTATTGTTCATTTGGGCGGTAAATAATCACCATATGCTGGAGGCCAGCCTGGGTTATTTCATTAATCCGCTGGTTAACATCTTGCTGGGGATGATTTTTCTTGGCGAACGCTTCCGTCGAATGCAGTGGCTGGCGGTGATTCTGGCGGTGTGCGGCGTGCTGGTGCAACTCTGGACCTTTGGCTCGCTGCCGATTATCGCGCTGGGGCTGGCGTTTAGTTTTGCGTTTTACGGCCTGGTGCGTAAGAAGATCGCCGTTGAAGCGCAGACGGGTATGCTGGTCGAAACGCTATGGCTGTTGCCGGTCGCCGCGATTTATCTGTTTGGCATCGCCGATAGCGCCACCAGCCATATGGGGCAAAACGCACTATCGTTGAACTTGCTGTTAATGGCGGCGGGTGTGGTCACTACGATTCCGCTGCTGTGCTTTACCGGAGCGGCTATGCGTCTGCGTCTTTCTACACTGGGCTTTTTCCAGTATATCGGCCCAACGCTGATGTTTTTACTGGCGGTGACGTTTTATGGCGAAGTGCCGGGCGCGGATAAGATGGTGACATTTGCGTTTATATGGGTCGCGCTGGCGATTTTCGTGATGGATGCGATTTATACGCAGCGTAAAAAATAACGCGACTATTATTCTAAATATAATCTGAAAAAATATGCCTCCCCTTGTAAGGGGGGTAGCATATTGTCATGCTAACGACGTAACCCAACATATGGATGTGAAATTAATGTTAAGTGTTTTTATTCCTTCATCTGAGAGATGTGTTTCCAGATGTCGTTATTTATTATCATTCGCGCTAATAAATATAATATTTTCCATTTTGGTTGGGGTTTTATTACATTTAAGCTTTGTGATACTGGCAATTTTATTCACAATTTTACTACATTATCTCGTCATTAATTTAAACTGTCAGCGATTCAGAGACAGTGGCTTTGAATATATAAAATTCTATGTATGGGGTACGCTTGTAATCTATATTGCCTCCTTCGTGATAATGGTTGCTGAAGATTTCGCTTGCGATGGCTTTGGTATGCCTCTTTTTCTAATCTGGTATTTTGCAACCTTTTCTCTGCTACTTCTGGCCCCCCCGGATTCGAATTCACTCAACAAGTAATTTAATGGAGTTTACATGGACAAGGATTATATTAATGATGGTTCGCTATCTGAAAAATGGAAATACCGTTTTTCATTTTACGATCAACATGGTTTCCCTGGATTTTGGAAAGTAAGCCCAGAATATAAACAGGCATTTAAAGCATTAAAGCCCCGACAACGGTTGACTATTCAAATAAACTTTATTGCCTTTTTCTTCTCATGGATTTATTTGTTTGTACTGGGTCTGTGGAAAAAAGCAATTATAGTTATTTTATTAGGGATCGTTGCAATATTTATTGGAGCATTAATCGGCGTTAACATACTTGGACTTGTTGTCGCAGCTTATGTCGGCGTCAATACAAATAAGTGGTTCTATGAAAAAGAGGTTAAAGGTATCAATACCTGGAGCCTGTAACTTTTCAGGGTGGTTCAGCCGCAGCTGAATCACCCTGGCCTTAATGCTTTACAACCAGTTCTTGCGCTTAAAGTACAGATACGGCGCAAGCCCCGCCAGAATCATAAAGATAATCGCGCCTGGATAACCAAAGCTCCACTTCAGTTCCGGCATAAACTCGAAGTTCATCCCATAGCTGGAAGCGACCAGCGTCGGCGGCAGGAACACCACGGAAACCACCGAGAAGATTTTGATAATGCGGTTCTGCTCGATGTTGATGAACCCCATCGCCGCCTGCATCAGGAAGTTCACCTTCTGGAACAGCGATTCATTGTGCGGCAGCAGAGACTCGATATCGCGCAGGATCTCACGCGCCTGCTCCAGCTGTCCGCCCGGTAAGCGCGCCTTGCGCACCAGGAAGTTCAGCGCGCGCTGGGTATCCATCAGACACAGGCGTACCTTCCAGCCGATATCTTCCAGCTCCGCCAGCGTGGAGAGCGCTTCGTCGTATTCATCGCCCTGATGCCCTTCCATAATGACGCGGCTCAGTTTTTCCAGATCGCTGTAGATGTTTTCGATTTCATCCGCCAACTGTTCAATTTTGGTTTCGAACAGATCGAGCAGTAGTTCGTAAGCATTACCATCGACCATCGCCTGGCTGCGGGCGCGCATACGATACAAACGGAAGGCGGGCAGTTCGCGTTCACGCAGCGTAAACAGACGGCCATCGCGAATAGTGAATGCCACCGTAGAGTTACCGGCATGATCTTCCGCATCTTCGAAGAAGAAGAAGGAGTGGATATGCAGTCCGTCTTCGTCTTCAAAGAAGCGCGCGGATGCTTCGATATCTTCCAGTTCAGGACGCGTCGCCAGACTCTGGCCCAGCTCAGATTGTACGCGCAATCGCTCGTCGTCGTCCGGTTCGACCAAATCGACCCATACGGCATCAATCAGGCTTTGTGACTCCTCGACTTCCAGCCGGGTCAGTCGGTTTTTTTCCAGTTGAAATGCGCTCAGCATGACCGGGACTCCCAATGCGTAAAAATATCGGACAGTTCAGATGGGCACACAGAAACAAATTGGGTTTCAGACCATTAAACAGCCTGACTCAACGCGACGGGAAAAAATGAAAGGTCGCTGACAACCGCTAAGGCTATCAGCAAAAAGGGATAGCCTTAGGAGTTGATCCTGGATGACAGGATAATGAGCCAGTATCTACTGGGTGTGTCCAAGGCGAATGTCCTCTTAGCGTAATCGTGGGCGCATGTTACGCCAGCAAAAATTTGCCGTCAACACGCAACGAAACGCGAAAAAGCAATAATTTCCCCTTATGCAGAAAGGTTAGCAGAGTGAGAGTATTTATCTATGATTTCAGAATATTAACATCAATATATCGCCGGATGGCGGCTTCGCCTTATCCGGCCTACAAATCAAAATGTTAGCCAGCGCGTAGGCCGGATAAGACGCGCCATCCGGCACTATGAGAGTCGGTCAAACCGTTTCCAGCTTCGCATACGCGGCAACCAGCCATTTGATCCCTTGCCCCTGAAAAGCCACCTGCAACCGGCTATGCTCGCCGCTGCCCTCCAGGTTGACAATAGTTCCCTCGCCGAACTTCGCATGGCGCACGCGTTGGCCGAGTTTGTAGCCTGTGTCGTTTTCCGCCAGCGGCGTTCCCATTCGTTGATGGCTCACCGGACGGCTGACGGTGGCGCGCAGACGTACCTCTTCCACGCACTCTTCCGGCAACTCGCCGATAAAACGCGACGGGCGATGGTAGACCTCTTTACCGTACAGACGACGCGTTTCCGCATAGGTTAGCGTCAGTTTCTGCATGGCACGGGTAACGCCGACGTAGGCCAGACGACGCTCCTCTTCCAAACGCCCGCCCTCATCCAGCGACATCTGGCTGGGGAACATGCCCTCTTCCATGCCGACAATAAACACCTGCGGAAACTCCAGGCCTTTGGCCGAGTGCAGCGTCATCAGCTGTACCGCATCCTGCCAGGTATCCGCCTGCCCCTCGCCCGCTTCCAGCGCCGCGTGAGAGAGGAAGGCCTGCAACGGCATCAAATCTTCATCTTCGTCGTTGTAGCTGAACTGCCGCGTTGCCGTCACCAGTTCCTCTAAGTTTTCGATGCGCGTCTGGCCTTTCTCGCCTTTTTCTTGCTCATACATGGTGCGCAGGCCGGAATCTTTGATCACCCGGTCAGTCTGCACATGCAGCGGCATGTCGGCGGTTTCCTGCGCCAGGGCGTCGATCAGTTCCATAAAGCGTTGCAGCGCGCTGGCCGCACGCCCGGCCAGGGCTTTTTCCTGTAACAATTCACGGCACGCCTGCCACAATGTTAGCTGGCGATCGCGCGAGGTCTGACGCACCACGTCCAGCGTGCGGTCACCGATGCCGCGCGTTGGGGTATTCACCACGCGTTCAAAGGCGGCATCATCGTTGCGATTGGCAATCAAACGCAGATAAGAGAGCGCATCTTTGATCTCCTGGCGTTCGAAGAAGCGCATACCGCCGTAAATGCGGTACGGCATACTGGCCTGTAATAACGCTTCTTCCAGCACGCGCGACTGGGCGTTGCTGCGATAAAGGATGGCGCATTGCGCAAGCGCGCCGCCGTTGTCCTGCCAGGTTTTGATACGGTTAACCACAAAGCGCGCTTCATCCAGTTCGTTGAAAGCGCAGTACAGCGATATCGGTTCGCCGTCAACGCCGTCAGTCCACAGCTTTTTACCCAAACGCCCATTGTTATTCTCAATCAGAGCGTTCGCCGCGCTAAGGATGTTGCTGGTCGAGCGGTAATTCTGCTCCAGACGAATGGTCTGCGCGCCGGGGAAATCATTGAGGAAGCGCTGGATGTTCTCTACCTGGGCCCCGCGCCAGCCGTAGATCGACTGGTCATCGTCGCCAACGATCATCACCTTACCGGTATCGCCCGCCAGCAGACGAACCCAGGCGTACTGAATGTTGTTGGTATCCTGGAATTCGTCCACCAGGATGTTAGTAAACCGCTCGCGATAGTGTTGCAGGATGTGCGGCTTGTTCAGCCATAGTTCATGAGCGCGCAGCAGTAGCTCGGCAAAATCCACCAGACCAGCGCGATCGCACGCTTCCTGATAGGCCTGATACACCTTCTGCCAGGTCTGCTCCACCGGGTTGCCATAGCTTTGGATATGGTGCGAGCGTAGCCCTTCGTCTTTCTGGCTATTGATGTACCACATCGCCTGACGCGGCGGCCACTGCTTCTCATCAAGATTCATCGCCTTAATCAGGCGTTTAAGCAAACGCATCTGATCTTCGCTGTCGAGAATCTGGAAATCCTGCGGCAAATTAGCGTCCATATGATGCGCGCGCAGCAGGCGGTGCGCCAGACCGTGGAACGTCCCTACCCACATTCCGCCCTGGCTGGTCCCCATCAACTGGCCAATACGATGGCGCATTTCCGCCGCCGCTTTGTTGGTAAAGGTCACCGCCATGATGGAGTATGGCGAGTTGTTTTCTACGCTCAGTAACCAGGCGATACGGTGCACCAGCACGCGGGTTTTCCCGCTTCCCGCGCCCGCCAACACCAACATGTTGCTACGTGGCGCGGCCACCGCTTCGCGCTGTTTATCATTAAGGCTGTCGAGCAGGTAAGAAACGTCCATTGGCACCGCCGCGTAAAAACATGAAAACTAAAAACGCCCGGGGGCTTCGCTTACCGGGGCTACTTATCGTAGGGCGGATAAGCATAGCGCCATCCACCAGAATAACTGGGAATTTATACAGAACTACTGGTGATTATATCAGCGAGGTGAGAGATGCCAACCGCGAAATTTCGATATGCGGCAGTAAACGGCTGTCCTGCGTCCGCATCAGGTCGGCATTTTCAGGTTTAATCCAGCAGGCCTGCATCCCACAGCGAATAGCGCCAGCCACATCGGTAGTCAGATCGTCGCCGACATGCAGGATCTCGCCGATCGGCACATGCAGCTTTTCCGCCGCCAGGAAATACATGTCGCTAAACGGCTTGGAACGTCCATCCGGGCCGGCGCGCAGTACAAACTTAAAGTAATCGCCGAGGCCAAACAGTTCCGGCTGGGCGTTGCCGTTAGTGATCGCCACCAGCGGCCATTTTTTCGCAAGCTGCTGTAACGTCTCATGGGTAGCCTGCGGAACCTCAATCTGGCTGCGCCATTTGGCAAAATGCATCATCGCCGCATTCGCGCCGGCAATGGCCTCCTGCGCCGATAATCCCGCATCCCGCATGGCCTGCTCTATCGCACGATGGCGCCAGCGGGTAACGTCATGATAGATTTCCGGCTCCGCTTCACGCACCGCCTGCCGTATCCGCTGTAAATCGACGTTTTGAAACGAACGTAGCGACGGGTGATAATTTTGCATAAAAGCGAGCGCTTCCTGCTCAGTACGCAAAATCACCGGACGGTTATCATAAAGGGTATCATCCAGGTCAAAGGTGAGCGCGGCAATACGCCCCAAAGGCCGGTAAAAACGCATTATTTCCCCCGTTTAGCGCGCGGATGCGCCGCGTCGTACACTGAAGCAAGATGTTGAAAATCAAGATGAGTATAAATTTGGGTGGTGGAAAGGTTGGCATGACCCAGCAGCTCTTGCACGCCGCGCAGATCGCCGCTCGATTCCAGCATATGGGTCGCGAACGAATGGCGCAGCTTATGTGGATGCACGTGGCTGTTTAGCCCCTGCTTTATGCCCCATTCGGCGAACCGTTTTTGGACATTGCGCGCGGAGATACGCTTGCCGAGCTTCGACAGGAATAACGCCTCTTCGTCGCTGGCGAACAGGCCGCGCAGATCCAGCCAGTGCTCAATCCACGTCACCGCGTTACGGCCAATCGGCAGGCGTCGCTCTTTGCTGCCTTTACCCATTACCCACACTTCGCCGGTATCAAGATCGAGGTGCTTTATATCCAGGCCAACCAGTTCGGATAAACGCAGTCCCGCGCCGTACATGACCTCCAGCATCGCCCGGTCACGTACGGCGAGCGGATCGTTAAGATCGATGTCCAGCAGGCGGTTAACGTCGTCGACATCAATATTTTTCGGCAGATGACGCGGCGCTTTCGGTGCGGAGACGCCCTTCGCCGGGTTAGCTTTCAATTCGCCCTGACTGACTAACCAGTCAAAAAAGCTTCGCAATGCCGAGAGACGTAGCGCCAGACTGGCAGGGCCAAGCCCTTTGCGCCGACTGCGCACCGCAAAACTGCGCACAATCGCAGCGTCACATTGTTGCCAGCTTTTCAGCCCGGTTTCTCCGGCTAAAGCGATAATGGCATCAAGCTGACGCTGGTAGTTCAGCAGGGTAATGGGGCTAAGCTGGCGCTCCACGCCTAAATAGCGCAGGAACCGCGAGACGTCCTGAGAAAGCGCGACATCCGTCATACGCGTTTAATCCAGCGTTCCAGCAGTTCCGGCAGCATCAGCGCAATCTCCTGTAAAAGCTGCGTCCCCTGTCCCGGCTGATAGTGGTGCGGGTCACGGCTGCTGAAGAGAATCACCCCGAGGTCGCCATCGCTGCCCATCATCGACATGGCTACCGAGCCCACAGCCTTCGCCTCCGGCAAGACCACCAGCAGTTCCGGGCCGTTTAGCGGGCCAAGATAATGCTGCGACTGTCCCAGTCGTTGAATACGCAGCGGCTCGAAGGCCTGACGGTTTAAAGCCAGATGCGTATAGCGCGATGGCGCGCCAAGACGCCACCGATCCGGGAACAAACGCAGCGTCGCGCCGGCAAGCTCCAAATCGCGCGCCCAGCGGTGAAACCGCATCAGCATCTCATCCAGACTATCCGCGGCGACCAGACGGCTTTGCAGATGCAGCAAGCGATAAAACAGGCTTTCATTGGCATGAGCCTGTTCCATCAGCAGCGTCATATTTTCTTCAAGCACATTGATGTGATTACGCGCGCGGGCCATATGCCACTCAACGAGCGAAACCGTTCCCCGCACGGGATGTGGAACACGCATCGCTTCCACGGCATGGGCGTTACGGATAAAAAACTCAGGGTGATGGCGCAGGTAATCGACGACCGCTCGATCGTCCAGTTCCGTGAGCGTTTCCTGTAGTTCTTCCTCTGGTTGCTTCATAAATGGATAAATCCGTCGTAGATATGTGCCGCCGGACCAGTCATGTATAACGGATGACCCGGACCTTTCCAGGCGATATCCAGCCGACCGCCCGGTAATTCCACGCGTACTTCTTCAGCCAGCAGCCCCTGCTGAATCCCCACGGCAACGGCAGCGCACGCGCCGCTGCCGCACGCGCGGGTCTCCCCTGCGCCGCGTTCATAGACTCGCAGCCGGATATGCTCACGTCTTACAACCTGCATAAAACCAATGTTGGCACGTTCCGGAAAACGCTCATGGCTTTCCAGAACCGGCCCCAGTGTTTCAACGGCCGCCGTGTCGACGTTATCAACCTGAATGACACAGTGCGGATTACCCATTGAAACCACGCCGCACAATATGGTCTGTTCCGCCGCTCGCATAATATACGTCTTTTCCGCTTTGTTGGCGCGAAAAGGCACCTGCGCGGGTTCAAAGTTTGGCTCGCCCATATTGACGCGTACCAGTTCATCTTCCGTGACGCTCAGTACCATCCGGCCATTCGCGGTACTGACCCGAATGTCGCGTTTATTGGTTAGCCCTTTCAGGCGAACAAATCGCGCGAAACAGCGCGCGCCATTGCCGCACTGCGAGACTTCACTGCCGTCGGCGTTGAAGATGCGGTAATGAAAGTCCAACTCAGGATCATAGGGCGGCTCAACCACCAGCAGCTGATCGAACCCTACGCCCAAGTGTCTGTCGGATAGCCGACGAATCAGTTCCGGCGAAAAAAAGACATTCTGCGTTACCGCGTCGACGACCATAAAATCGTTGCCAAGGCCATGCATTTTAGAGAATTGCATCATTCACTCCGTTCACGCGGGGACAGAAAACTATCCTCAGTAATTGACCTGGGACGGGCCATCTCCCGTTGCGCGATCGTTCTTATCGGGCATCGTGGACTGCGTTTGCGAATCGACTTTTTTCGTCGGCGGCGGCGCATTTTTATCGGCTGGCGGGAAATAAAGCGGCCCTTTCAAACCGCAGCCCGTCAGGCTGAACAGAGTCAGAAGTACAGCGAGTGTCTTAAACACGTTTTTCATTATGGATTGCCTGTAAGTTCATGCTTTCTATTTTCTATCATCGCAGGAGAAGGCGTAAAAGCAAGCGTTTAGGGGCTCTTTATAAAATCTGAAAAGCGGCGCGTTGCCATGATTATTGCGCATTTACATCAGGAAACATGCTTTGCTCATCACTTTAGGTTTACGTACCACGTCCGGATGACCTTATGCAATATCGTAATTTGTTTTGCCTTTTTTCGCTTTCACTTCTGCTACCTCCCGCCTGGGGATGCCGGCTGAGTGAATCTCCGCACAATGTTTATCAACGGCAAGGCAGCGGCGTGGTTTATCTCCAGCCAGAAGAGGAGAACAATCTTTCGTTGCCGGAGGTGAATTTCAAACGCCTGCGTCGGTTACCCAATTCATTGATTAACCCGGCAACTCAGGGCTGGAACTGGATAGCCCAGCCCCCTTCCTGAACCGGGAAATTAACGCCGGAAAAGAGCATGGCTATTTTATGCGTGATAGCCAGCAAGGTCAGGGTATTCATGTCTTTAGCATCAATGGGCCGCTAAAAGTCACCGAGCGTTTTGCGTATGACAACCGCTATGTTTATACGTGGATTGGCAGCCAGCTTTACCGAACAGCATCCCCCTGCCCGGATAAGACGCATACTCTGAATAGGAACGTCATGTACACCAACAATAAAGACATCATCATCATAACGCAGGCACCGGAATGCCAAAAATGACGCCGCTAAACCGTTTTGCGCGCTTGATTAAACATTTGAAAAACGCCCTTCGGGGAGTGGGGATCGGTTCATGCATTTACGTCATTATTGAAAGCATTATGCACGGCACGATAAACGGTGTTGAAGCTGCCGGAGTCCTGACGATAAGCGCGGTACTCGGTCTGCTTAGCGCTCTTTTGGATATCAAAGCAAAGCCGCGCGCCCCCTTAATCCTGTTGCATTTTCTCCTCTGCGGCGGCTGCGTCGCACTGATGGTGGCAATGCTGTCGGCTCTGAACCATTTCCCGGTTAATGCGTCCGTCATACTTATCACCAGTGCGCTATTTATCGTCATTTATCTACCGCTGAGTTTTATCCTTTACCGCTCACAACGGTAATTCGTATCGGTTCCAGAAGCTGACGCTTCCCCTTATACTGGCGCTATCACTCAATAGCGAGATAAAACAATGAACGACAGTGAATTTCATCGCCTGGCTGACGCCCTGTGGCTCACCATTGAAGAACGCCTCGATAACTGGGACGGCGACAGCGATATCGACTGCGAAATCAACGGCGGCGTGCTGACCCTCAGCTTTGAGAACGGCAGTAAGATCATTATTAACCGCCAGGAGCCGTTGCACCAGGTATGGCTGGCGACCAAACAGGGCGGCTATCACTTTGACCTGAAAGATGACGAGTGGGTTTGCGATCGCAGCGGCGAAACCTTCTGGGAGCTGCTGGAGCAGGCGGCGACGCAGCAAGCGGGTGAAAAGGTGAGTTTTCGCTAAGTTTTAATTCCGCAGGAGAGCCAGAAGAATAGCGCTTTCCTGCGTATATTTAACGAGATATGCGGTCGTATTACCAACCCCGAAATGTGAAATACAGCCAGGTTGCCAGAAACAGCGCGGGCCATACACTCAACCAACCAACCCAAAAGCCGTAGCGTTGCCAAAAGGTTAGGTTAAATAGTGGCTTCTGCTCGTTAAAAAGTTGACGTAACGCTGGTGACCAACGTTTTTCCTTGATTTCATTGCTGCAATGCTTGCATATCGCTAAACCAAACTTATCTCTTTTTCTCGCTTGAGACAAACCACATGTACGGGTCCTTTTTTGGCGAATAATCAACCATACATCCTGATTATTACAATAAGGGCATGTTTCATGTGTGGGTAGGGTTGCCAGAGGCAGCACATCAATATGGTGAGTAATAACAAAAAACATATATCTCTACCCTATTGTTCCAGGTTTCTGGCAACAGCCATTTTAAAAATATCCTGTAACTCATCCGAGTCATAATCGAGATCGTTTAGAGAGATATTCATCACGCGATTACTTTCATGCTTATTCAATAATGACAGAAAATTATTACGCATTTTCTCATTAGTAATTCGCTGACAATAAAGCTCAACATCTTTGACAAAAACGGCCAGCACAGGCGTATTATCGCTAACACGCTCACCAACATAGTCGATTTCATGCCAGTAAACTATTGGTAGCCTGGTTGTGTGTAATGTTACTCCCTCCTGGTTCAACGTTAGCTGTGGCTTTCCTGAAAAGGCGGAGTACCAGTAAGCACTTGCGCCTGCTATCATGAGGAGTATTAAAAAAACACACACCATCTTTAGCATAATACTATAATTTAGAAAGAGGCTCATCATAAGAGCTATAGCTACCACTGAATAAAACAGAGCTAATTTTATTTGTCGTTTCTTATTCACGTAAATAAGAATAGGGTTGTTTATTGACATATAATATCCTTTTATAAAAACATCCATAAGAAACCATTAAAGAGCTTTTGTTTCTAATATGGTTTTTCAAAACATATTTACGAAAACAATGAAAGACGCGATAGCGTTTTGAACGGTCTGGATATTACTACATAAATTGTATAAGAAAAAATATTGTCTAAACCTTGTTCCGCTCAATGAGCATTCTTCGAATGTAGGCTGGATAAGGCGTATTAGCGCCGCCATCCGGCACAGTATCGCTCTAAAGCCATAATCATATTGATAAGAATAATGGCCGCACATGTGAGCATTAACGCGGTAAAGAACAAAAAGGCGATACCGTACAATTCCCATCCCAGATCATAGAGAAAATGGTAATTGTCGCAGGAGATGATCACATCCAGACCGGGACATACTTTTCCCCATCGCCCCCAGTAAGACGCATCCCAGAGTTGAAAACTGGCCATGCTGGCGCATAGCGAGAGCAGGCACCCAGCAGATATAAAACAGAATAACTTATTTATAAGAATGAAGCCGAGGCTGACCATCGCCATGACTATCCCTAACAAAATGAACGCATCTGCCACCTCAAACCTCCTCCTGTAAACCAAATGCGGAGGTCACGGTAACGAAGTTGGGTGAAGTTAATGTGAAGCGGTGAACGCCGGCCGGGCAGCTTTGCCCGGCGCAGCACTTACGAAAAATACTGCTGCAATAGCGGCGCGTCATGATCCTGGTTTGCTGGCGGCACGGTGTTGATAGGCTGCGTACGGAATGGGATCACCTGCGCGCGGCCATCGGTTTTCACTATCTGGTAGAACTGCGGCAGGTTAAAGTTGATAAAACTGGAGCCATACGTGAAGCGATCGTGCGATGACGAATAGAAGCGACTGACGTCGCGCACCAGTTCTTCCTTGCTACCCTCGCAGTGGTGATACACTTCCGCCCGGTTACTTTCATCCAGAATATAAATATTAAAGCCTTTCTCATCGCCCGTTTCTTCAAAGAAGAACTGGATAATCCCTTCGCTGGCGAAGCCATCCACCACTGACGGCAATTTCACCTGGTTGGTTTCCACCTGTACCGACAGCCCGTGCAGCTTGTTATGCGAAATCGCGCCGTAGAATTCGATAGCGTTCTCCAGCTTCTGCACCGAGACATTCAAGCGTTCGAAGAATAGCCCCCACGTCTGCCCGGAAACCCGCAGCGCCTTGAAGCGACCGGTCTCCTGACGGGTGCTGGAAAGACGTAGCTCGATACATTCGGAGACCAGTTGCTGCACGCGGGTGCGAATCAGACCGCGAAGATGTTGACTGTAGCAGAACACTTCGACGCTATCCGGCGGCGCGGCATCCTGGTGCATTTTCCCCAGAATCGTTTTCAGCGCTTCGATCATCGCCTGCTCGCCGTTAAAGTGCAGAGTACGCACTTCGTTCCACGAGTTGCGATATAACAAGTCGATACTGCCTATCAGACAGTTTTGCTCTTCGCCAAAGCTGAAAACGTCCAGCTTACGGAAGTCAAAATGAACCACTTTATTGCGAAACGCCGCCGTCGGGTCATATTCGAGGTTAACGATAATCGCCAGATGGCGAATTTCACAGGGGCTGTAGAGCGCTTTCGGCGTCGGAGCAGGCAAGCGCAGCGGGAAATGGTGCGAAACATCGGCGACCATCTCCTGCAACTTAGGCAGGTCGACAATACCGTTGCCCTTAATAAACAGATGCGTTCGCGACGTCAGCAGGCCGTTGAACCACGCCCACGCGACCAGCTTATTAAGATAACGGTTATATTCCAGCGGCTGATGGCTGATGATGGAATCCATGTTCGGCGCGCGGTTGTAGAGATACCAGCCTGAACGGTTGGCGCGTCCCGGCGGCACATGGATAAAGGTTAAATTCGGCTCGGACAGATCCGGCGATATCTGCGGGTTCACCAGCGTGACTTTACCCGGCAACGCTTCAAAAGCCGCGTACAGCTTACGCGTCAGTACGCCGATATCCTGCGGGCTGGCACTCACGCTGAGGTTGTTGCGCCGCGCAAAGCGAATCAGATTACGATAGCTCTGCATCATGGCGTCGAGCAATTCGTTGTGAGCTTCCCGCACCTGATCGATTTTCCAGTTTGCGCGATTATCGAGCATGGTCAGACGCGCGTCGTCCCATCCCCACTCGCTGACTAACTGGCTTAATACTTCCCGACGCCAGCCTACGCAGGCACGCTCGCGACTTAATTTCTCGCACACTTTCAGGTAAAAGCAGCGGCGGACTAAATCCAGCCGCGTCGGATCTTCAATCGCCGTCAGGTATTCAGTGACCCGTTCCAGCATCATGCAGTAGGGATCGAGTCCAAACGATACGATTTCACCGTCATGCAGACGTTGTTTAATATCTTTCGCCAGCAGACGTGGGTTGGGATATTCCCATGAGTAGGCTTCCAGCAGCAGCGTTTTCAGCACCGCTTTGTACGGCGAGTCAATGCTCTTGTATAGCTGCCACAGGCTGGCGCCAAAGTACTCTTCGGCGGAGAGCGAGCTTAAGCCCCCCAGATCCAGCCATTCGTTTGGCGTTAATACGCCCTGCGCGTAGAGCGTCATGACATAGTCGTCGTAATGCTCTTCTTCGTCGCACGGCACCATGCTCCACAGGATACGCTTCCCGGCCAGGCGCACAGCGGTACGATAAAACTCATCAAGCAACAGGATATGCTGCGTAGAACCACAGTCTTCCCCGCCCAGACTGCCGCTTTCGTTATGGCGGAAACGGTTCTCGTCGATCAGGAAGAAGCTCACCTCAACGCCAAGCGAGGCGGCCCAGCTTTCCAGCAGGCTACACTTACGTTGCAGCAACTGACGCTCTTCGCCGTCGAGCCAGGACTGATGGCACACCCAGATATCCAGGTCGGACGAGCAGCTCTGCCCGACCGAGGAGGTGCTGCCCATGGTGTAAACGCCGGTAATCGGCAACTCGCCCTTCGGCGGATCCTGCGGCGTCATACCGCGGTACAGCTCAAGTTCGTTCAGATAGTGGCGTTGGGTTTCATCAGGCGTGTAGAAGCAAATACCGCTGGGAACGTTACCATCAAGGTAACCCGGCATCAGTGGATGGTGATAGTGCAATAATGTCGGCAGAAGACTGTAAACCTGCTGAAAAGCGGGTCCCATGGCAGCAAGCGCGCGATCCACACGCAGTTGATTTATGGCATCCAGTCTCTGTTTCAGAGTCTCAATATAGAGGTACAAGACGTATCGCCTGATGTTGCTACCCGTCATGGTGCAGGTCAGTACTTGACCGTCGCCATTCGGGATAAACCGTATGTCAAAAATAACCGTTACCCTTTCTCGTCTGCATATTTTTATCTAATACCGACGAAAAAATGGTCTAAAACGTGATCAATTTAACACCTTGCTCATTGACCGTAAAGAAAGATGCGCTACATACAAGTGTAGCACCGTTCGCTGCGTGTAAATTCTTAAATACGGGCTGGCGGTTTCTCGTCATTATTCACTGTCCTTGACGACACTGCGCCTTATCCTCTCACTCACGGTGACCGGAAAACTAACATACTCTCTATAAGGATGTTAGGATGGTCAATGATTGATAATGACGGTAACAAGCATGTTAGACAATGTTTTAAGAATTGCCACACGCCAAAGTCCCCTTGCGCTTTGGCAGGCACATTATGTCAAAGACGCATTGATGGCAACCCATCCGGGACTGACGGTAGAACTGGTGCCGATGGTCACACGCGGCGACGTGATTCTCGATACTCCCCTGGCGAAAGTGGGCGGTAAGGGACTGTTTGTTAAAGAGCTTGAAATCGCGCTGCTGGAAAAGCGCGCTGATATCGCCGTGCACTCTATGAAAGACGTTCCGGTGGCCTTCCCGGACGGTCTCGGTCTGGTGACCATTTGCGAGCGCGAAGATCCGCGCGACGCGTTTGTCTCGAATAAATATCACAGTCTGGACGATCTGCCCGCGGGTAGTATCGTCGGGACGTCCAGTTTGCGTCGTCAGTGTCAACTGGCGGAACGCCGTCCGGACCTCATTATCCGTTCGTTGCGTGGCAACGTTGGCACACGTCTCGGCAAGCTGGACAACGGCGACTATGACGCCATTATCCTGGCCGTGGCCGGTCTGAAACGCTTAGGTCTGGAGTCGCGCATTCGCACAGCCTTGCCGCCCGACGTTTCACTTCCTGCCGTAGGCCAGGGCGCCGTCGGGATTGAGTGTCGTCTTGACGACGCGCGAACACAGGCGCTGCTCGCACCGTTGAATCACTCGCAAACCGCGCTACGCGTAACGGCGGAACGCGCTATGAACACCCGCCTGGAAGGCGGATGTCAGGTGCCGATTGGCAGCTATGCAGAAATCATCAACGGTGAAATTTGGCTACGCGCGCTGGTTGGCGCGCCGGACGGTTCGGTGATGGTGCGCGGCGAACGTCGTGGTTCTCCCGAGCAGGCGGAGCAAATGGGCATCTCGCTTGCAGAGGAACTGCTGGAAAACGGCGCGCGCGCGATTCTGACGGAAGTTTATAACGGCGAGACGCCCGCATGAGTATTCTGATCACCCGCCCCTCTCCCGCAGGGGAAGCGTTAGTGAGCCGTCTGCGCGCACTGGGGCAGGTGGCCTGGAGTTTTCCACTGATTGAATTTGTCGCCGGTCGGGAGCTACCCACCCTAGCCGACCGCCTGGCGACGCTGACGGAAAACGATCTAGTTTTTGCCCTTTCACAGCACGCCGTCGCCTTTGCTCACGCCCAGCTCCAGCGGGATGGTCGAAACTGGCCTGTGGCGCCGCGCTATTTCGCGATTGGCCGCACCACGGCGCTCGCCCTTCATACCGTTAGCGGGTTCGATATTCGTTATCCATTGGATCGGGAAATCAGCGAAGCCTTGCTACAATTACCTGAATTACAAAATATTGCGGGCAAACGCGCGCTGATTTTGCGTGGCAATGGCGGCCGCGAACTGCTGGGCGAAACCCTGACAGCGCGCGGAGCCGAAGTCAGTTTTTGTGAATGTTATCAACGATGTGCGAAACATTACGATGGCGCGGAAGAAGCGATGCGCTGGCATACTCGCGGCGTAACAACGCTTGTTGTTACCAGCGGCGAGATGTTGCAACGGCTCTGGTCGCTGACTCCCCAGTGGTATCGTGAGCACTGGTTACTACGCTGTCGGCTATTGGTCGTCAGTGAGCGTCTGGCGCACCTCGCCCGGGAACTGGGCTGGCAAGATATTAAGGTCGCTGATAACGCCGACAACGATGCGCTGTTGCGCGCATTACAATAACTCTCATAATGGGATGCCATAATGACGGAACAAGAAAAATCCTCCGCCGTGGTTGATGAGACCAGGGAGAGCGTGGAAACCACGCCACAGCCAGTTAATACCGAGAAAAAAAGTAAGAACGGCGCCGCGCTGGTATTAAGCGCGGTGGCGATTGCGATTGCCCTGGCGGCAGGTATTGGGCTTTATGGCTGGGGAAAACAGCAGGCAACCGCGCAAACGGAAACCAGCGATGCGCTGGCGACGCAACTAACCGCCTTGCAAAAGGCGCAGGAGAGCCAAAAAGCGGAGCTGGAAGGGATTATCAAAAAACAAGCGGCGCAGTTAGATGACGCAAATCGCCAACAGGCGGCGCTGGCGAAACAGCTTGATGAAGTACAACAAAAAGTCGCCACCATTTCCGGCAGCGATGCTAAAACCTGGCTGCTGGCGCAGGCTGATTTCCTGGTGAAACTCGCCGGACGCAAGCTATGGAGCGATCAGGACGTCACTACCGCCGCTGCGCTGCTCAAAAGCGCTGACGCCAGTCTGGCGGACATGAACGACCCCAGCCTGATTACCGCACGACGCGCGATTACTGACGATATCGCCAGCCTGTCATCCGTTGCGCAGATCGACTACGACGGCATTATTCTCAAGCTCAATCAGCTCTCTAACCAAATCGATAACTTGCGTCTGGCGGATAACGATACCGATGGTTCGCCGATGGATTCTGACAGCAGCGAGCTGTCCAGCTCGCTAAGCGAATGGCGCGTTAACCTGCAAAAAAGCTGGCAGAACTTTATGGACAGCTTTATTACCATTCGCCGCCGCGATGATACCGCCGTACCGCTGTTGGCGCCCAACCAGGACGTCTATTTACGCGAAAATATTCGCTCCCGCCTGTTAGTCGCCGCGCAGGCCGTGCCACGCCATCAGGAAGAAACATACCGTCAGGCGCTGGATAACGTTTCGACCTGGGTTCGCGCTTATTACGATACTGACGACGCCGCGACAAAAGCCTTCCTGGAGGAGGTCGATAAATTAAGCCAGCAAAATATTACGATGGATCTGCCGGAAACCCTGGGAAGCCAGGCGATTCTTGAAAAACTGATGCAAACCCGCGTGCGTAATCTGCTGGCGCAACCGACAGTCTCTACGGCAGCGCCTGCCACGCAGACAGACGCTCCGGCAGCCGCGCCGCAAGGAGAATAATGATGCTAAAAGTATTATTGCTCTTTGTGTTGTTGCTCGCGGGTATCGTGGTCGGCCCGATGATAGCCGGTCACCAGGGCTATGTGTTAATCCAGACCGATACCTACAACATTGAAACCAGCGTCACCGGCCTGGCGATCATTCTCATCGTCGCTATGGTGGTGCTATTCGCCATTGAGTGGTTACTACGCCGTCTGTTTCGTACCGGCGCGCACACCCGCGGTTGGTTTGCCGGCCGTAAACGCCGTCGCGCCCGCAAGCAGACCGAACAGGCGCTGCTGAAGCTGGCGGAGGGCGATTATCAGCAGGTTGAAAAGCTGATGTCAAAAAATGCCGACCATGCTGAACAACCGGTGGTAAATTATCTGCTGGCGGCAGAAGCGGCGCAGCAGCGCGGCGATGAAGCGCGCGCTAATCAGCACCTTGAACGTGCGGCAGAGCTGGCGGGGAACGACACCATCCCGGTCGAGATCACGCGCGTGCGCTTACAGCTGGCGCGCAATGAAAATCACGCAGCGCGTCACGGCGTGGACAAACTGCTGGAGGTCACGCCGCGTCACCCGGAAGTTCTGCGTCTGGCGGAGCAGGCCTATATTCGCACCAGCGCATGGAGTTCGTTACTGGATATCATCCCATCCATGGCGAAAGCGCACGTCGGCGATGAAGCGCATCGCGCCATGCTCGAACAACAGGCGTGGATAGGACTCATGGATCAGGCGCGTGCCGAGCAGGGCAGCGAAGGATTACGCACCTGGTGGAAAAACCAAAGCCGTAAAACCCGCCATCAGGTGGCGCTGCAGGTCGCGATGGCCGAGCATCTAATCGAGTGTGACGATCATGATATGGCGCAGCAGATTATCATCGACGGTCTGAAACGCCAGTATGACGATCGGCTGGTGCTGCCCATTCCTCGCCTCAGAACCAATAATCCGGAACAACTGGAGAAAGTGCTGCGCCAGCAAATCAAGACGGTAGGCGATCGCCCGCTGTTATGGAGCACGCTCGGCCAGTCGCTAATGAAACACAGTGAATGGCAGGAGGCGACCCTGGCTTTCCGCGCCGCGCTGAAACAACGCCCGGACGCGTATGATTATGCCTGGCTTGCCGATGCGCTTGATCGACTGCATCAACCGGAAGAGGCCGCCGCCATGCGGCGCGACGGCCTGATGCTGACATTACAGAACAATCCCCCGCAGTAATTCCCTCTTGCCCGGTGGCGCTTCGCTTACCGGGCTTACCGCCTACACAAAATCATTCGGGATGCATAAAAAAACGCCTGCCCGGTTAAGGGGCAGGCGTCAAAACAGGTCTGTATGACAACATAAAGGGGTGCTTCACTCAACGTTGTGTCCAGGGTGTTTGATGAGACGTAAGCGACATCTGTCAGTGGACGATAAGCACCGTAAACGGCTCTGCATCATTCCTGAGTTTATGAGGCCAGAAGGCGAACATAAGAGATGGAATGAGCATCTACCCGTACATTATTGCACATAACGTGCCATCTTTGCACCGCTAAAAAACAGGCGCAGGCATTAAAAAAACGTAGAGAATTCACGCGATTGTCATCCCCCCGCCGCTGGCGAGGTTTTAGCGTGTCGCCCGGTGGAGACAGAACAGGATGCTTTTTACAAAGTGATTATAAATCAATAGATTACTCGTCACCGAATAGCGACAAATGAAGCCTGGGATATCGCCAACAAATCATAATGGCAACACGTGCGGGATAAGGGGTTGAAAAGGAACAGAAAACAAAAAACCCCGCCGAAGCGGGGTTCAAAATTGGTCGGCGAGAGAGGATTCGAACCTCCGACCCACTGGTCCCAAACCAGTTGCGCTACCAAGCTGCGCTACTCGCCGATATACTGCTTTTTTGAATTTTTAGTTCAATTCATTGAGTCGTGGTGCGAGGGGGGGGACTTGAACCCCCACGTCCGTAAGGACACTAACACCTGAAGCTAGCGCGTCTACCAATTCCGCCACCTTCGCGTTTCACAACTCTATATTAATGGGGTGGCTAATGGGATTCGAACCCACGACAACTGGAATCACAATCCAGGGCTCTACCAACTGAGCTATAGCCACCACTGAAACTTTTTACGCGGTATTAAACCACCGCAGCTCAAGCACCTAAATAAATGGTACGCCCGACAGGATTCGAACCTGAGACCTCTGCCTCCGGAGGGCAGCGCTCTATCCAGCTGAGCTACGGGCGCTTAGCGCCGTTGCGGGGGTGGATAATACGGACTTCACACCCCGCTGTCCAGTGCCTTTTTAAATAAAATGCGCGTTTGGTTATGCTTTGCGCATTTTGGCGCTTATTCCCCCACCTTGTGGGCGGTTCCGTGACGATTCAGACCGAAAACTTTGTAGACCAGCGTGACGGCCAGCAGGAAGATGACGCCGACAAACAGCGACATGCGCGTATCTTCATTAAAGTACATGCCGATTAAAACGCAAACCAGAAACGCCATCGTCAAATAGTTCGCCCACGGAAACATAATGGAACGAAAAGGATGATCCGCAATCGCTTCTTTATGCGCCCGACGAAAGCGCAGTTGGCTAATCAGAATGACAAACCACGGCACCATCCCCGGCAGTACGCTGGCGCTATAAACGTAAACAAAGACGCGCTGCGGATTGGGGATAATGTAGTTCAGGCAAGAACCTACCAGCAAAATCAAAATAGAGAGCGCCACGCCCGCGACCGGCACGCCGTGGCGAGAGACTTTCGCGACTGCCGCCGGCAGTTGACGGTTTTTCGCCAGCGCGTAAAGCATACGCCCACAGCTATACATTCCGCTGTTACAGCCGGAGAGCGCCGCCGTCAGCACGACAAAGTTGATAATGCCTGCCGCGGCGGTGATGCCGATTTTCGCGAAGGTGAGCACAAAGGGACTGCCGTTGCTGCCAATCTCATTCCACGGGAAAATGGTGACGATCACGAAAATCGCGCCAACATAAAAAATCAGGATACGCCACAGCACTTTACCCACCGCGCTACGCAACGTCACCTGCGGATTCTTCGCTTCACCGGCGGTAATACCGATCAACTCAACCCCTTGATAAGAGGCCACTACAATACATAATGCGGTCAGAAAGCCTTTCCAGCCGCCGGCAAAAAAGCCGCCATGCTCGGTCAGATTACCAAAGCCAATCGCCTGGCCGCCGTTACCAAAGCCGAAGAAAATCACCCCCAGACCGATGATGATCATCACAATAATCGTGGTGACTTTGATCATCGCAAACCAGAACTCTATTTCACCATACAGGCGCACCGCAGCCAGATTCGCCAACGCGACCAGTCCGACGGCAATCAGCGCCGGTATCCACTGCGCCATCTCCGGAAACCAGAACTGGACGTAGACCCCAATGGCGGTAATTTCCGAGATCCCGACCGCCATCCACATAAACCAGTATGACCAGGCGGTAAGATAGCCAAAAAAAGGACTCATATACCGGTGGGCGTACACGGCAAAGGAGCCGGTAACAGGTTCCAGAAAGAGCATCTCCCCCATCGAGCGCATGATGAAAAAGACGAACAATCCGGCGATGATATACGCCAGCAGCACTGACGGGCCCGCCCATTTCAGCGTACTGGCGGCGCCCATAAAGAGTCCGACGCCGATGGTGCCCCCGAGGGCAATCAATTCAATATGACGAGCTTCCAGCCCACGCTGTAGCTCCGGTTTTTTCTCTGCCATAAATCCTCATGTCGTGTTTGCAACGGTTCCGGTAGTACCGGTTATTGTTATGGGTACATCGATTGTTGCGAATATTTTCTTAAATTTGGACAAATGGCAAATGGAGCATTAAAAAAATGCATTTATTGTGTAAGAAATCATCGATTATGTTGTAAATGAGCAGCGCCATAAGCACAATCCGCTGCTCAAGTCATCAGAAGGGAGAATTAGAGATCGCCAGTATAGTGCCAGCGAAGGTAGCGCAGCAGACGCATCTGGCGGGTAATACGCTTCGGTTGCGAAAGCAGACGATACAACCACTCCAGCCCCAGGTTCTGCCATATTTTTGGGGCGCGTTTGACGTGACCGGTAAACACATCATAGGTCCCGCCCACCCCCATATATAACGCATGGGGATGTACTTCCCGACAATCGCGCATGAGTAATTCCTGTTTTGGCGATCCCATCGCGACGGTGACAATTTTCGCGCCGCTGACATGGATACGCGCAAATAGCGCCTGACGCTGCTCCGGCGTAAAGTAACCATCCTGGCTACCCACAATATTGACGTTCCACTGCGTCCGCAGTTTTGCTTCCGTCTGCGCCAGCACCTCAGGCTTGCCGCCGACAAGAAATACCGGCGTGCCTTCTTTCCCCGCGCGCGCCATTAACGCTTCCCAAAGGTCGGCGCCAGCCACACGAGAAACCTGCGCCTGCGGAAATTTTTTACGTATTGAACGCACCACGCTGATGCCATCGGCATATTTAAATTCCGCCGCCGCTATCAACGCGCGGACTTCCGGATTATCTTCCGCCGTCAGCAGCTTTTCGGCGTTGATCGCCACCAACGTGCCTTGCTTCAGTTGACCATCGGCAAACAGATAATTCAGCGCATGTGACATGTCGCGCCAGCCAATCAGAGGTAACCCGCGCAGCGAGTAAAGGGGCGCAGCGGCATTATTGGTCATAGTTTTCCTTCCACCTGTGCCTGAGGGAGCGAAGTTGTACGTTTATGAATCAGTCCGGCGCTATCAAATAACCAGAACAGAAGCTTAGCGACCAGCAGGCTGGCGCCAAAAACCACCAGGAAGAAAACCACGCGCGAAACAAACGAATCCAGCCCTTCTCGCGCCAGCACAATCATATTAAAGATGGCACCAAAGCAGAAACTGTGCAGAATCGCCGCCTTATAGCGATTGGGCTCCCGGTTACCCAGCTCATACAGCCAGTCGAACCATTTGATAATCAGCCCGACGACGATCGCGCCGAGCGGAATAAACAGCGCCCCGCCCATGACCACCAGCGATCCGATAAGCGTTGGCGATATCGCCAGGCCAGAATGGTTGTTCAGGACTTCCCAGGTGAAGTAATTCGCAGAGTTCAGCACAATACTGGGTCGTCCCGGCCATAACCAGGTAGGAATAAAGACGTAGAAATCACGCACGATAGGGGCCAGCCCCTGAAAATCGATATTGTGGTAATTTTGCAACAGCAGCGCCAGATTCTCCCACGGCGAAAAGGTATCGCGCGTCAGATAAAGAAACGTATAGAACGCCTCATCGCCGCTCACATTTAATCCGTAGCGTTTGAGCGCCAGCCAGAACATACCGACAATCCCCAGCACGCCCGCCGCCGCCAGCATCCACAGGCTGATCCAGCCCCGAATAATGCCGATAAACAGGAAGATAGCAAACGCAATAATGATGTTAGCGCGCGTGCCGCCGACAATCATGTAGGTCAACAGACCAAACGCGACGGTGCTCACCAGAAAGAACAGCCACGCTTTGCTGTCCTGGCGCAGGAAATAGACCACCAGCATCGCCGGAATGAAGAAATAGAAGAACCGTTTTAACGCCACGCCGGAGACTTCGCTGGAAAAGATCTGGCTGTAGGAGTGCAGCCGGAACAGCAAAAAGCCGTTATGCATAAAGAAAATCGCCACGCTCACCAGCGCGATGCCCATCAGGATCACCCAGGTAAGGTGGGTTTCCACCCGGTTCATGGTAAATAGCGGCTTGCGTGGTACATCCACAACGCGTTTGCGTAAACGCGTTTTATAGGTCACGTAATACACGCCGTAGAAACAGGCGGCGGATAATAGAGCCTGCAATAAGATTTCCGGCGGCGCGACGCCAACGTCGAAACGAAATACCAGCACGCTGGTTAGCGGAAAACCAAAAAAGAAGGTCAACAAAAACAGCAACGAAAAGAAAACGTTGAAGTTAAAACGCACGCGGCGGAATTCAAACCAGGTCAGCGTGGCGATAAACAGCGTAGAGAGCAGCCAGACCACCAGCAGCCCGCTGAATTGCATTAAACTCATTCGGCTTCTCCTGCGGCGATTCTCAACGCATTATGCCACGGTTGCAGGTAGTTGGGGCTAAAGAAGGTGATGCCGCTTTTATCTACCGATGCGAGCTGACGCTGCGCCTCGCGCACGACCTGCTCATTAAGATCGTCCGTGGTAAACAGGACGGGCAGATGCTGTTCCGCCATATCCTGCCAGAAAGGATTGTCGCGGTTCAGTACGCACGGGATATCGGCCTGAATTAGCAGACACAACGTCCCGATCCCCTGTTGGCGGGCAAAAATAAAATAACCGAGGTCGCACTGGCGCAACAGCGCAAGATAGGTATCAAATTCCATTTTTTCGCTAAGAATTTGTAGATTTTCGGCGCTAAATAGCGCCAGACCGGCCTGACGAACCTCATCAATATAGGCCTGGTTATTGGCCGGATAGCCCATCGGCACCACCACGTTTACCGTGTCGCCAAACTGCTGATACACCGCCCGTAACGCCGCAATATGTTGGTTACTGCGATCGCCGGAGTTCCCTACCAAAATGGTCAATTTCCCCGCACGTTGGCGCTCTTTTGCCATAGCATTCAGGGAAGGATCCATGCGCGTCGGGAAATAGAGCAACTCGCCGCGTACGTCCGGATGCTGACGCGCAAAATAGCTGAGATCGCCGCGCGTCGCGAATACGCACCCTACTCGCCCCTGCGCGATACGACGAAGCGGATAGAAAAGGCGGAATTTCAGCCCGTGGGACACTTCGTAGAGATCCGCGCCCCAGATATGCCAGTAAAACTGAGCTGGCTTAATACCGCCGCTTAACAGCGCCAGCCACAGGCTGGTGTTGAACTGACCGTGAAAGAAGAATCTCTGTCGACGATTTGCTTTCGCTTTGGCGATAACCGCCTGCGCCAGCGCTTTCTTACTGCCATAAAAACGAAGCGAGAGCGCCGGGCAGCTTTCCGTGAAGCCGTTATCTTCACCGGCAACCATAAATTCGCGCGCGTGCTCGCTTGTGGCAGCCAGCGTATCATTGAAAAACCGCAGCACGGTGTGGTTATGGTGAGGGATATCCGATCCCAAGACGTGAATCAGTACAGTCATGCTCGCCTACGCCAGAGTAAAAATACGCCGCAACAAAGTGAAAAATAGACAATATAGGTGGCCATATAAGCCTGTGCCGCACCCAGCGCGCCGTGAGCGGGAATCAGCCAGTTAGCGAACGCCGTTAACAGAATGAACTGGCTAATTTCAGCCAGAATGTAAAATCGCAACGACGCTTTGGCAATCACCAGATAACCGAAAACATAGGCGCCAACTTTCAGCACGTCGCCCACTAACTGCCAGGCGAACAGATCGCGCATCGCGGTGAATTTGGCGGAAAAAAGCAGCCAGATAGCAAAATCGCGCAGTAGCCAGACGGTAAAACTCGCCGCCGCAACCGCCGGTAAAACAAATTTCAGCGCTTTTACCACTTCACGCGTAATGTCCTGTTTTTCCGTCAGGCGTGAGAGCGTGGGTAACAGGTAAACGCTGAAGGAGGCGGTGATAAATTGCAGATAGGCGTCAGAAATACTGCTTACGCCCTGCCAGATCCCGACATCGCTCCAGCTATAGTGCGCGGCCAGTTGGTTTCGCATCATCACATAGGCAACCGGCATCGTAACGGAGGTAATCAGCGCCATCAGGGTAAATTTACTGAGCTGCCCTGCCAGACCGTTGTCCCAGGAGGGCTTGAGATAGCGTAGCGGGACGGTGCCGCGCTTAATCAGTATTATACCGGCTGGCACTACCACCAGCGCCGGCACCAGCGCCAGGCCAAGCAGAGCGCCTTCATAGCCGCCGACACGGTAGCAGAGATACCAGGCGGCGACGCCCAAAAAGCTGCCGACAATTAACGATAAGGCATTACCCGACGCGTCACGAAAGCCCTTCATTAGCGCCAGCAGCAGGTTCGCCCAGGCGATCCCCATTTGTACCAGCGCAACCAGACGCACCAGCCCTTGATAGTCCGTATGACCGAACAATCCCTGGCTAATCGGCGCCGCCGCCAGCAAGAAGACCAGCGCCAGCAGCGTAGAGAACCCCAATACCATCGCGGAGGAGGTTCCCACCACGGTACGTAACTGCGCCGGGTTATCATGATGTTGTGCGACAAGTTTGGTAACGCCGTTAAATATCCCGGCGCCAGCCAATACGCCCAGCACGGTAATCATCTGGCGGAAGTTACCCGCTTGTCCGACGCCAGACGGACCAAAAGAGACGGCCAGTAGTTTCACCACCAGCAGTCCGGCGCCAATTTTTACCAGCGTACTGACCGCCGTCCACAGGGAGGCTTTAGCAAGCGACATATCAGGAGAAATAATTTAGCAAGGTAGTAATCACCGTTCGTTGATCGACGGGCGCAAGGTTATAAAACAGCGGCAGACGCAGCAAACGTTCGCTCTCTTTTGTGGTGTAGACATCGTCCCCGATAAACTCGCCGAATTTATCGCCCGCCGGACAATCATGCAGCGGAATGTAATGGAATACCGCCATGATTTCCGCCTCTTTCAGGAAATTAATCAGCGCGCTGCGATCGGCGATATCCCGCAGTTTGATGTAAAACATATGGGCATTATGCCCGCAGTTTTCCGGAATAGAAGGCAGCTCGATACGCCCGGCGCGCGCCAGCGGCGTTAACGCATCGTAGTAAGTCTGCCACAGCGACAGACGCTGTTGATTGATACGATCGGCGGCCTCCAGTTGCGCCCACAGATAGGCAGCCTGCAGATCGGACATCAAATAACTGGAGCCGATATCCCGCCAGGTGTATTTGTCCACCTGACCACGGAAGAACTGGCTACGGTTGGTGCCTTTTTCGCGGATGATCTCCGCGCGTTCAATTAGCGTACGATCGTTGATCAGCGTCGCGCCGCCTTCGCCGCCAGCGGTGTAATTTTTGGTTTCATGGAAGCTAAAACAGCCGATGTGACCGATCGTCCCTAACGCGCGCCCTTTGTACGTGGACATCACACCCTGGGCGGCATCCTCGACAACGAACAGATTATACTTATCCGCCAGCGCCATGATGACGTCCATTTCACAAGCGACGCCAGCGTAGTGTACCGGCACGATAGCACGGGTTTTATCAGTAATCGCCGCCTCAATCAGCGTTTCGTCAATATTCATCGTATCCGGACGAATATCGACAAATACAATTTTCGCGCCGCGCAGGACAAAAGCGTTAGCGGTGGAGACAAACGTAAAGCTCGGCATGATCACTTCATCGCCGGGCTGAATATCCAACAACAGAGCCGCCATCTCCAGCGATGCGGTACAGGAAGGCGTCAGCAACACCTTCACGCTGCCGAAATGTTGCTCCAGCCACTGCTGGCAACGACGCGTAAAGCCGCCGTCGCCGCACAGTTTGCCGCTGCTCATTGCAGACTGCATGTATTCGAGTTCGGTTCCCACCACCGGCGGCGCATTAAAAGGAATCATGTTGTCACCTGTATAACCAGTACGCAGTGCTTTCGATGTTGGCACCGCTTTGTATGTAACGTTTAAGCGCGGCGGTGTTGCCCAACTGGGTCGCCACCCGCAATGTTGCTTTGCCGCGACTCTGCGCCCAACAGATCGCCGCCTGCATAAGTTCCGCTCCCGCGCCGCGTCCGGCCAACAGACCGATGCGCGCGTCGGTATCATTCAATTCCCGCAGCGAGACGTAACCGCGGATAGCGCCTGTTTCCGTGCGAAGCACCAGGCATTGGTGATCAAACGTGCCGCGTACCGCATTCTCAATCCACTGGGCGTAAAAACGAGCGCTGGCGTCGGGCGCATACCACGGCGCGCGAAAACGACTCTGCGTAAACGCCTCTCCGGCCAACTGACGCAAAGCAGGAATGTCTTTAAGGTGTGCAATTTCCGCGCCATGCTGGTCGCGATGCCCTTTTACCGGCAACGCAAAATCCACCTCGCCTTCAACCAAAGAGAATCCCAGCGATTGCAACGCCGACAGCCAGGCGATGTTTTCAGCCGGCACTTTTACCTGCACGCGTTGCCACGCCTGCAGCGCTTCTGGCGTTAATTCGGGCGCTGAGGCATCGATACGCACAATGCCGCTATTCACGCCAAAAAACGTATTTTCCCAGAGTAACGGTTCAATACTGGCGCGGACGGGCACGGAGCAACTCCAGTAAATATTGGCCATAGCCGGTTTTTTCAAGCTGACTGGCGGCGCGTTTCAAACCATCATCATCCAGCCAGCCGTTGCGCCAGGCAATCTCCTCCAGACAGGCAATTTTGAAGCCCTGGCGCTTTGATACGCCGCGCGTAATGGAATGCAACCGGGTACCGGAACCTCCCGCCAGAATGATGCCTTTCATTCGTTTCTCCTCCAGGAGTAAGAACCTGTCGTTTAGCGTTTCAGTCCTAAGCGTTCGCCCTGATAACTGCCATCCTGCACGGGTTTCCACCAGGCCTCATTGGCGAGATACCACTGAACGGTTTTTCGCATCCCACTTTCGAAGGTTTCCTGCGGCGTCCAGCCCAGCTCGCGGGCGATTTTCGACGCGTCGATGGCATAGCGTAAGTCATGGCCGGGTCGATCGTCGACGAAGGTAATCAGATCGTGATAATTCGCCACACCCTGCGGTTTTTGCGGGGCCAGTTCCTCCAACAGAGCGCAGATCGTCCTGACCACATCCAGATTTTTACGTTCGTTATGACCGCCGATATTATACGTTTCGCCCACCGCACCGTTCGTCACCACGTGATACAACGCACGGGCATGATCCTCTACATACAGCCAGTCGCGAATTTGCTGACCGTTGCCATAGACCGGCAATGGTTTACCCGCCAGCGCGTTCAGAATCATCAGCGGGATCAGTTTTTCCGGGAAATGGTAGGGCCCGTAGTTATTAGAGCAGTTGGTGACAAGCGTAGGCAGACCGTAGGTACGTAACCAGGCGCGTACCAGATGGTCGCTGCTGGCTTTGGAGGCGGAATAAGGACTGCTTGGCGCATATGGCGTGGTTTCGGTGAAGAAATCGTCTGCAGTATGCAGATCGCCATACACTTCATCGGTGGAGATATGGTGGAAGCGGAACGCCGCTTTAGCGTCCGCGTCAAGCGCGGACCAGTAAGCGCGAGCGGCTTCCAGCAAGGTGTAAGTACCAACTATATTCGTTTCAATAAACGCCGCCGGGCCGTCGATGGAACGGTCTACATGGCTTTCCGCCGCCAGGTGCATCACGCTATTGGGCTGATACTGCTGGAAGACTCGCTCCAGTGATGCCCGATCGCAGATATCCACCTTCTCAAAGGCGAAACGGTCGCTTTGCGTCACCGATGCCAGAGACATCAGGTTGCCCGCATAGGTGAGTTTATCCACCACCACCACCGCGTCTGCCGTTTCATGGATGATATGCCGCACCACCGCAGATCCGATAAAGCCTGCGCCGCCGGTCACCAGAATGCGTTTCATCAGCGCCAGACCCCTTTGGTATCAACCACATAACGTTGATGAACCGCATCGCCGGGAATCGCTTTAAATTCGTCGTGATCGACCAGCATCACCAGCACATCGGCGGCGGCCAGCGCCGCGTCCAGTTTCGCCAGCGTGCAAAGTCCGTCCAATTTTTTCGGCAACTGACGGATATTCGGTTCGACGACCAGGGTTTCGCCGCTGTGCCAGCGGGCGATACTTTGCGCGATCCCCATCGCCGGGCTTTCGCGCAGATCGTCGATATTCGGCTTAAAGGCCAGCCCAAAACAGGCGATTTTCACTTCGCTGGCGCGTTTATCGGTGGCCGCCAGGTAATCTGCGACCGCGGCTTTTACCTGATCGACCACCCAGTGCGGTTTGCCGTCATTCACTTCACGCGCGGTGCGAATCAGTCTCGCCTGCTGCGGATTTTGCGCCACAATAAACCACGGATCGACCGCAATGCAGTGCCCGCCAACGCCTGGGCCCGGCTGCAAAATATTGACGCGCGGATGGCGGTTCGCCAGACGGATCAATTCCCAGACGTTAATCCCCTGTTCGGCGCAAATCAGCGACAATTCATTCGCAAAGGCGATATTCACATCACGGAAGCTATTTTCCGTCAGCTTGCACATCTCTGCGGTGCGCGAGTTGGTGACAACGCATTCGCCCTCAAGGAAAATTTTGTACAGCGCGCTGGCGCGAGCCGAACATACTGGCGTCATACCGCCAATCACGCGGTCATTTTTAATGAGTTCCACCATCACCTGACCCGGCAGCACACGCTCCGGACAATAGGCGATATTCACGTCGGCCTGCTCGCCCGCCTGCTGGGGAAAGGTCAGATCCGGGCGCATCCCGGCCAGCCAGCCAGCCATTTGCTCCGTTGCGCCGACCGGCGATGTTGATTCCAGAATCACCAGTGCCCCTTTTTTTAATACCGGCGCAATGGATTTTGCCGCGGCTTCCACATAGGCCATGTCAGGGTCGTGCTCGCCTTTGAATGGCGTCGGCACGGCAATCAGGTACGCATCGGCCTCGACAGGTGTCGTCGTCGCACGCAGAAAGCCACCCTCCACCGCCATCTTCACCACATTGCCCAACGCCGGCTCCACGATGTGAATTTCACCGCGATTTATGGTGTCTATCGCATGTTGGTTGATATCCACGCCGATAACCTGCTTCTGGCGGGAAGCAAAAGCGGCCGCAGTCGGTAATCCGATATACCCCAGCCCAATAACAGAAATGGTCGTAAAACTCATAACGATACCCGATAACTTTTTAACGCCTGTAAAATGCGCGCGCATGATTGCCCGTCACCATAAGGATTATGGGCGCGGCTCATGGTTTGATATTCATTTTCGTCGTGCAGCAGACGCATAACTTCCGCCACAATGCGCCGGGAGTCCGTGCCGATCAGTCTTACCGTACCAGCGGTAATGGCTTCCGGACGCTCTGTGGTTTCACGCATGACCAATACCGGCTTACCTAATGACGGCGCTTCTTCCTGAATACCGCCGGAATCGGTCAGAATGAGCCAGGCGTGATTCATCAGCCAGACAAAAGGTAAGTAGTCCTGCGGCTCAATCAGTACCACGTTTTCAACATGGCCGAGGATACGGTTGACAGGTTCGCTGACGTTGGGATTGAGATGCACCGGATAGACAATTTGCACATTCTGGTTCGCGGCGGCGATTTCCGCCAGCGCCTGGCAGATATGCTCAAAGCCCTGACCAAAGCTTTCACGCCGATGACCGGTCACCAAAATCATCTTCTTATTCGCGTTGAGGAAAGGATACTGCTCGGCCAGTTCAGCCTGTAATGTATCGCTCGTCAGAACGCGATCGCGTACCCAGATCAGCGCGTCGATAACGGTATTGCCAGTGACAAAAATGCGCTCATCCGGAATGTTCTCCCGCAACAGATTCTGCCGCGAGTTTTCCGTCGGCGCAAAGTGGTACATCGCCAGATGTCCGGTCAGCGTGCGGTTTGCCTCTTCCGGCCAGGGGGAATAGAGATCGCCGGTTCGCAACCCGGCTTCTACGTGCCCTACCGGAATTCGTTGATAGAAAGCCGCCAGGCTGGTAGCAATCGTAGTGGTGGTATCGCCATGAACCAGCACCACATCAGGTTTAAAATCTGCCAGGATCGGCTTTAATCCCTCCAGAATTCGGCAGGTAATTTCCGTCAACCCCTGTCCCGGCTGCATAATGTTGAGATCGTAATCAGGCACAATAGAAAAAAGAGTTAATACCTGATCAAGCATCTCCCGATGCTGCGCAGTAACGCATACTTTGGCCTCGAAATGAGGATCTTTTTCCAGCGCATGGACCAGAGGCGCCATCTTAATGGCCTCCGGTCGTGTACCAAATACAGTCAGTACTTTCACATCGATTCTCTTCGAATAGACAGTAGGGGCCCAGCCCCCTACTGCAGAGGTGTTGCTAAATCGTGCGGCGACGGGTTAAGGCAACGCCCGCACCGATTAGCGCCCCAACGATACCCCACATGATCATCAGGAAGGCTCGGCGTGGGCTATCACGTTTTACCGGTTCTTCCGGCGTACGCAAATAACGATAGGTCTGAAAACGAGGGTCCAGGGTCGGCCCCACATTAAGCGTATTCAACATTGCCCGATTTTGAAAGTAGTCCAAATCGAACGCAGGGCCAACCGCTTGCAGATTTTCAAGACGCGCCTGCAACATAGGGCGACCGAGTAAAAAAAGCTCTGAGTCCGGTAATTCATCCGCCGGGACATCCGTCGCGCTACGAGAAATATTATGTTGTTCCGCAATTTTGAGCGCCTGCTCAATACTGTTTACACGACGCGAATAGATCGCTTTCGCAACCTCCTCCTGCCGTTTGACCTGGGCTTTCATCTGCACGGTACGCGCAGCCCAGGCACCTTTTAATTCATCATTCAGATGGCTCGCCGCCCGCTGGCTGGCGAATGCGACATACTGACGCAGCAGATTATTGGCGTCCGGCGCAGTTTCAGCAATCAGCTTCACATTGTCGTTGATGGCGCGTGTAAAATCGCCGGGCGTAAACTGTATGTTATTGATCAGTTCATCAAGCATCGCCGCATCAGCTTTGCTATTCCCGACCATTCGCTGCTTGTAATAGTCCGTCTGTAACCAGAAATCGCGACGCGTATCCCAGGAGGCAAGTTGCATGATGAACTCTTTATACGCTTCATCCATCACTGAGGGTTTATCGGAAGAAGCAGGATCGGTCTTAATATCCAGGTTGCGCAGAAACTGCTGCTGGGAGTAATAACCGCCCAACATATTTACGGTTGGGCGATCGGTGATCGCCGTCGCACTCCACTCCTGACGAGCAAAAAAGGTATAGGCTAACGCGATAAGGGCAAATAGCAGGCCAATGCCGATAATCCAGAATTTGCCAGCCCATAAAGTACGAAACAACCCGCGAATATCCAGTTCATTTTCAGCGCTCACCGCGCGTGCCCCCGGTAATGGTTGTGTCATCGTATCCTCATTTACTTGGTTAAGTTTGGCCGGTTCTCACGTTGCCTGCGCAGGCGACGCTTCACACGCTTAATAAATCTCGCCACCTTCCAGGCCCGCTTAATGCAGTAGCCATAGAGGAAGAATGCTAGCAAAAAGAGCACCAACATAACCCATTCAGGAACAAAATGAGAGTATTCTGCCGTTACGCCTACTCCCGCCAGAATCGCCGCTGCGAGCGTAATAAGAACAAATGCCTGGCGGGAAGTAAACCCTGCTCGCATAACCAAATGATGAATATGTTGGCGATCAGGGGAAAAGGGGCTCATCCCTTTACGCAGACGGCGATACATAATCGCCACCATATCCATCAATGGAATAGCGATAATCCATAGCGCGGTAACCGGGCTGATAGAGTGAGTTTTCCCCTGCGTCGTTTCCAGTAAGAGCCAGATGACGGTAAAGCCAATCAGTGTACTACCGGCATCGCCCATAAAGACTTTGTAACGCCGCCCCAAAATACCGAGATTAAGCATAATGTAAGGCAGAATCGCGGCGATCATGGCAAAGCACCACATTGCCAGACTAGTCTGACCATCAAACCATAAAATCAGCCCCATCGCCGCAAATGAGACGCTGGATAACCCACCCAGCAGGCCGTCAATACCGTCCACCATATTGAAAGCGTTGATCGCCGCCCATACCGCAAACAGAGTAAGGAAATAGCCAAAGGGGCCAAGCACTAACTCCCAAGGCCCAAAGATGTAACCAAGGCTACCTAAGTGAAGTTTTGCGATAACCATCATTACAACCGCAATAACAGCCTGAACCACAGCACGAATTTTTACACTGATATCAAAACGGTCATCCATCGCACCAACAAAAACCAATACACCAGCGCAAATAAGATATAGCGATAAGTGCGGTATGTAGTAATCCGAGAGGCCAAACATAAAGCAGATTCCTGCAAACACAGAAATCCCGCCGACTAATGGGATAACGCCCTGATGTCGTTTACGAAAGTTTGGTTTATCCACTAAACCAATTTTTATGGCTACTTTTCGCGCAAGAAAAATAAAAATGGTCGTGAATAAAAAAATACTGATTAGCTCAGATAAAGCGGTGAGTAACTTCACAGTGTATGTGCTCTCAGCATATATCATTTCCTTAAAGTATAATGCGTTACGCCAGCTCCTAGAAGAGACCTGTTAGAACATTACACTTTTTACCGCAAACAATGTGTATTGTGCATGGTGTTACTCTGTAGCGCATATCCCGATGACCAGTTTATATGACATGACGCCAGGATGAATCGCAAAACAAAAACGCCACGTAAAAACGTGGCGTTTTCAGGTAAAGACCAGGTTATGAGCGCTTCATCATCTCGAAAAAGTCGTCATTAGTTTTGGTCATCGCCAGTTTGTTAATGAGGAATTCCATCGCGTCAATCTCACCCATCGGATGGATGATTTTACGCAGGATCCACATTTTCTGCAGCTCTTCCTGAGTGGTGAGCAGCTCTTCTTTACGGGTACCGGAACGGTTGTAGTCGATAGCCGGGAAGACACGTTTTTCAGCAATCTTACGCGAGAGATGCAGCTCCATGTTACCGGTGCCTTTAAACTCTTCGTAGATAACTTCGTCCATCTTGGAACCGGTATCGATCAGCGCCGTCGCGATGATAGTCAGGCTACCGCCCTCTTCCACGTTACGCGCCGCACCGAAGAAACGCTTCGGACGATGCAGGGCGTTAGCGTCCACACCACCGGTCAGTACTTTACCGGAAGCCGGCACCACGGTGTTGTAGGCACGCGCCAGACGGGTGATGGAGTCGAGCAGGATGATAACGTCTTTCTTGTGTTCAACCAGACGTTTCGCCTTCTCGATAACCATTTCGGCAACCTGAACGTGGCGGGATGCCGGTTCGTCAAAGGTAGACGCAACCACTTCGCCTTTCACCAGACGCTGCATCTCGGTTACTTCTTCCGGACGTTCGTCAATCAGCAGCACCATCAGCACGCAGTCTGGGTGGTTATACGCGATGCTCTGCGCGATGTTCTGCAGCAGCATGGTTTTACCCGCTTTCGGCGGCGCGACAATCAGACCGCGCTGGCCGCGACCGATCGGCGAAGCCAGATCCAAAACGCGCGCCGTTAAGTCTTCGGTAGAACCGTTACCACGCTCCATACGCAGACGAGAGTTTGCGTGCAGCGGGGTTAAGTTCTCAAAGAGGATTTTGTTACGGGCGTTTTCCGGTTTGTCGTAGTTAACTTCGTTAACTTTCAACAGCGCAAAATAGCGTTCACCTTCTTTCGGCGGGCGAATCTTACCAGAAATGGTATCACCAGTGCGGAGGTTGAAACGGCGGATTTGGCTGGGGGAAACGTAGATATCATCAGGACCGGCGAGGTAGGAGCTGTCTGCAGAACGGAGGAAACCAAATCCATCCTGCAATATCTCCAGCACACCGTCGCCAAAGATATCTTCGCCACTCTTTGCGTGCTGCTTCAGGATGGCAAAAATAATGTCCTGCTTGCGCATACGGGCCAGGTTTTCCAGCCCCATACTTTCGCCGAGAGTGATCAGCTCAGAAACCGGCGTATTCTTTAATTCGGTAAGATTCATAATGGTGTGAGTTCTTAAACTTGGGGTAAATCTCGAACTTAATGTTGTGAATGGTATGGCAGGGTCATCCATGCCTGTTTACGGCTATCAACTCATGTCTGTTCGCTGTCTGGTCACAGGAAAGTACGCAGAACTGAAACGACAAGACGGAATGAGCGAAGAGCCAGGAATCTTTCCACTTCTCGTGCGAGAAAAAACGGGAAGTGACGGATAAAACCAGATTCAAACTTAATAAGGTATGTTTAATTCGAAGTCAATACTAACTTAGCACGACTCAGACCGGGCGTCCAGAGATCCTGACAATTTAAGAATAACGTAAGGACAACAGACGCCACGAAACTGCCTGATACCTTAATCATTCGTCGAATGACAGACGCCTGACCATACAGCGCCTTTGTCATTCGACGTATAAAAGGTATTACGCCAGATTGGCGTCGAGAAACTCTTTCAACTGACCTTTAGACAGTGCGCCTACTTTGGTTGCCGCCACTTCGCCGTTTTTAAACAGCAGCAGAGTCGGAATACCGCGGATGCCATATTTAGGCGCAGTACCAGGGTTCTGGTCAATGTTCAGTTTGGCAACGGTCAATTTGCCCTGATATTCGTCAGCGATTTCATCCAGAATCGGAGCGATCATTTTACACGGCCCGCACCACTCTGCCCAGAAATCAACGAGGATAGCCCCGTCCGCTTTGAGTACATCCGTGTCAAAACTGTCGTCAGTCAGGTGAATAATTTTATCGCTCATATATAACTCCACAGGAATAAGCCTGGCGTGTTGGTGTAGCATTAACCAACGAGGTGCTGATGTTAACTTCGCCAACAAAGGTTGACTTTATTTCACCGGATACGCTTTCGTAAAGCAATAGTAAGCTGATATTCTACCACACTATGAGCAAAACACATTTAACAGAACAGAAGTTTTCCGACTTCGCCCTGCACCCACAGGTGGTTGAAGCCCTTGAAAAAAAAGGGTTTTATAATTGTACGCCCATTCAGGCACTGGCCCTTCCGCTAACGCTGGCGGGTCGTGACGTTGCAGGGCAGGCGCAAACCGGTACCGGGAAAACGATGGCGTTTCTGACGTCAACGTTTCATTATTTACTTTCTCATCCCGCGATCGACGATCGCAAGGTGAACCAGCCGCGCGCGCTGATCATGGCGCCGACGCGTGAATTAGCCGTACAAATTCACGCAGACGCGGAGCCGTTGGCGCAAGCGACAGGCTTAAAATTAGGCCTGGCTTACGGCGGCGATGGTTACGACAAGCAGCTTAAAGTGCTGGAAAGCGGCGTTGATATTCTTATTGGTACGACGGGCCGACTGATCGACTACGCCAAACAAAATCACATTAACCTCGGCGCCATTCAGGTCGTCGTACTCGATGAAGCCGATCGCATGTACGATTTGGGCTTTATTAAAGATATCCGCTGGCTGTTCCGTCGTATGCCGCCGGCTGCGCAGCGTCTGAACATGTTGTTCTCCGCCACCCTGTCTTATCGGGTTCGCGAACTGGCGTTTGAACAGATGAACAACGCCGAATATGTTGAAGTGGAACCGGAGCAAAAGACCGGCCACCGCATTAAAGAAGAGCTTTTCTATCCCTCTAATGAAGAGAAAATGCGTTTACTGCAAACGCTGATCGAAGAAGAGTGGCCGGATCGCGCCATTATTTTCGCCAACACCAAGCATCGTTGCGAAGATATCTGGGGACATCTGGCGGCAGATGGCCATCGTGTTGGTCTGCTGACCGGCGACGTCGCGCAGAAAAAGCGCCTGCGGATTCTGGATGAGTTCACCCGCGGCGATCTGGATATTCTTGTGGCGACCGATGTCGCGGCGCGCGGGTTGCATATCCCCGCCGTAACGCACGTCTTTAACTACGATCTGCCAGACGATTGTGAAGACTATGTTCACCGTATCGGTCGTACCGGTCGCGCTGGCGCCAGCGGGCATTCCATCAGCCTGGCTTGCGAAGAGTATGCGCTGAATCTGCCCGCCATTGAGAGCTATATCGGCCACTCGATTCCGGTCAGCAAATACAATCCGGAAGCGCTCATGAACGATCTACCCAAGCCGTTGCGCCTGACGCGTTCGCGTCCTGGCAATGGTCCGCGTCGTGCTGGCGCTCCGCGTAATCGTCGTCGTTCAGGTTAAGAAAAGTTATGCCATACACAAAATCATTTAGCCTGTATCAAGGCGGCAAGAAAACAAATCCCGATGAGCGTACTTTAGTAAATGATTCAGGGGAGTGTACGCAGCCAACACGGATACAGGTTGAAGGATGAAGTGTATGAATTCCACCTCGTTGTATGCCGCCATTGATCTCGGTTCCAATAGTTTTCATATGCTGGTCGTGCGCGAGGCGGCGGGAAGCATCCAGACGCTGACCCGAATAAAACGCAAGGTGCGTCTGGCCGCGGGTCTGAACAACGACAACCACCTTTCAGCCGAAGCGATGGAACGCGGCTGGCAATGCCTGCGTCTGTTTGCTGAACGTTTGCAGGATATCCCGCAGCCGCAAATCCGCGTGGTTGCCACCGCAACATTGCGTCTCGCCGTCAATGCGGGTGAATTTATCGCGAAAGCGCAGACTATCCTTGGTTGTCCGGTGCAGGTTATCAGCGGCGAAGAAGAGGCGCGGCTGATTTATCAGGGGGTCGCTCATACCACCGGCGGCGCAGATCAGCGACTGGTGGTGGATATCGGCGGCGCCAGCACTGAACTGGTTACCGGCACTGGCGCGCAAACCACGTCGCTATTTAGCCTGTCGATGGGCTGCGTAACGTGGCTTGAACGCTATTTTAGCGATCGTAATCTGGCGCAAGAAAACTTTGATGATGCGGAGAAGGCCGCGCGCGATGTACTGCGTCCGGTCGCCGATGAACTGCGTTTTCATGGCTGGAAGGTCTGCGTGGGTGCCTCCGGCACCGTACAGGCATTGCAGGAAATCATGATGGCGCAGGGGATGGACGAGCGCATTACGCTCGCCAAACTGCAGCAGCTAAAACAACGCGCGATACAGTGCGGGCGTCTGGAAGAGCTGGAAATCGAAGGCCTGACGCTGGAGCGCGCGCTGGTTTTCCCAAGCGGGCTGGCTATTCTGATCGCGATATTTACCGAGCTGAACATCCAGAGCATGACGCTGGCAGGCGGCGCGTTACGCGAAGGGCTGGTGTATGGGATGTTGCATCTGGCGGTAGATCAGGATATCCGCAGCCGCACGCTGCGAAACATTCAGCGTCGGTTTATCGTCGATACCGATCAGGCAAATCGCGTGGCGAAGCTGGCAGATAACTTCCTCAAACAGGTAGAAAATACCTGGCATATTGAGCCTATTAGTCGTGAACTGTTGCTGAGCGCTTGCCAATTGCATGAGATCGGTCTGAGCGTTGATTTTAAACAGGCGCCCTATCATGCCGCCTATTTAGTACGCCATTTGGATCTGCCTGGCTATACGCCCGCGCAGAAAAAATTGCTCGCCACCCTCTTACTGAATCAGACCAATCCGGTCGATCTCTCTTCGCTTCATCAGCAAAACGCGGTACCGCCCCGTGTTGCGGAACAGCTATGCCGTTTGCTGCGCCTGGCGATTCTTTTTGCTGGTCGCCGTCGTGACGATCTGGTACCAGAAATTACGCTACAGGCGCTAAATGAAAATCTGACGTTAACCTTGCCTGGCGACTGGCTGGCACATCACCCGCTGGGTAAAGAGTTGATTGATCAGGAAAGCCAGTGGCAAAGCTATGTACACTGGCCGCTGGACGTTCGCTAACCGTAGTCTGATTGCCGGATGACGCTTCGCTTATCCGGCCTACGATTTCGCTCGCTTTGCCGCCATCATGGCTTTCAGATTAGCCAGGTGACTTTGCCCTTTTTGCATTCGCTCCTCAGCGCTTACCACTTTGCGCTCCTGCTCCCAGATTAAATCATCCTGCGGGAGTTCTAACAGGAAGCGGCTGGGTTCCGGGCGCACCAGTTCCCCATACTGACGGCGCTCTTTACATAATGTAAAGGTGAGCTCTTTCTGCGCGCGAGTGATCCCGACATAGGCCAGCCGACGCTCTTCCTCAATATTGTCTTCGTCAATGCTGCTTTGATGCGGCAAAAATCCTTCTTCCATTCCCACCATATAGACATACGGGAATTCCAGTCCTTTCGACGCATGAAGCGTCATCAACTGTACCTGATCCAGCTCTTCTTCGCTCTCGCCACGCTCCATCATATCGCGCAGCGTAAAGCGTGTAACCACCTGGGTCAGCGTCATCGGCTCATCGAGTTCGTTGCCTTCCAGCATCTCAGTCATCCAGCTAAAGAGCTGATTAACGTTTTTCATACGCATTTCCGCCGCTTTGGGGCTCGGCGAGGTTTCGTACAACCAGGATTCATAGTCAATACCGTGGATGAGATCGCGCACGGCGGCGACAGGCTCGCGTTCGGCCAGACGCTGGATTTCCCCCAGCCAGTGGGTAAAACGCGTCAATGAATCGTAACCACGTCCGGTCAGCTTTTGGCTAAGTCCCATATCAAAGCTGGCGGTAAACAGGCTCTTATTACGCGTCATTGCCCATTCACCCAGCTTTTGCAGAGTGGCCGGACCGATTTCGCGTTTTGGCGTATTCACGATGCGCAGGAAAGCGCTGTCATCATCCGGGTTGGTCAACACCCGCAGGTAGGCCAGCAGGTCTTTAATCTCCGGACGGGAGAAAAATGAGGTGCCGCCGGAAATTTTGTACGGAATGCGGTTCTGCATGAGGAATTTTTCAAATACCCGCGACTGATAATTCCCGCGATACAGAATGGCGTAATCCTTGTACTGGGTCTTGTTCACAAAGTGATGGGCAATCAGTTCGCCGGTAACGCGCTCAGCTTCATGCTCTTCATTGTTTGCGCTTAACACTTTGAGTTCCGCGCCGTAACCGAGCTCGGAAAAGAGGCGCTTTTCAAAGACGTGCGGATTGTTGGCGATGAGAATATTCGCCGCTTTCAGGATGCGGCCCGAAGAACGATAGTTTTGCTCCAGTTTAATCACCTGCAGCGCCGGAAAGTCCTGGCTCAGTAACACCAGGTTTTGCGGACGCGCCCCGCGCCAGGAGTAGATAGACTGGTCGTCATCGCCCACGACCGTAAAGCGCGCGCGTTGCCCGACCAGCAGCTTAACCAACTCATACTGGCTGGTGTTAGTATCCTGATATTCATCCACCAGCAGATAACGAATTTTATTCTGCCAGCGCTCGCGCACCTCGTCATTGCGTTGCAGCAGCAGCGTCGGCAGCAAAATCAAATCATCAAAATCGAGAACGTTGCATGCCTTCATATGGGCGTCGTAAAGCCCGTAGCAGTGGGCAAAAATACGATCGCGTTCGCCTTTCGCCCCCGCCGCTGCCTGCGCAGGCGTTTTGAGATCGTTTTTCCAGTTGGAGATCGTGGAGATCAGCTGTTGCAACAGAACCTTGTCGTCTTCGATCAGGCCTTCGGTCAGCTCTTTGAGCAAGGCGACCTGGTCGGTATCGTCAAACAATGAAAAGTTCGATTTCATCCCCAGCGCAGCGTACTCGCGCTTAATAATATCCAGCCCTAATGTATGAAAGGTGGAGATCATCAAACCGCGCGCTTCCTTACGGCCGAGCGTCTGCCCGACGCGTTCTTTCATCTCACGCGCAGCCTTGTTGGTAAACGTCACCGCCGCAATATGCCGGGCCTGATAGCCGCATCCGCGGATCAGGTGGGCGATTTTATTGGTAATTACGCGAGTTTTACCAGAACCCGCTCCTGCCAGCACCAGGCAGGGTCCGGTGACGAATTCGACAGCGTGTTGTTGGCCGGGATTTAAACGCATGGGAATAGTGCTCAATCTTCGAACGGGGGAGGGATTGTAGCAGAAAGCGAGGCCCAGAGAAGACCTGGCTGCCTTTTCAGGCAGCCAGGAAAAGGTCAATCAGCAGGCTCTGGCGGCAAGCGGCGTATAGCCATTACGCTGTGCGCTCTTGATCCAACTGAAAGAACCCATTAGCGCGATCGCCGTCAGCAGAACATACTCAAGCGACATCGCATAAACGCCCTGTACTGCATGATTTCCAACGGGCAGTATTTGAGTAATTCATAGAGCACTGGGTCGCGTACGACCTGGCGTAGCCCTAAAAGCCAGTCGTCTGGAAATTCTGCGTTTTTCATTATGTTCATGGTATCTCGCCCCTTGTCAGAAAGGACAGGACCGCCGTCCCGCACATCCGAAATACGCCTGCTAAAAATGCCGCTTATCTCCCGGTTCATTAAATCAGGCGGGACATCTGTCCTGTAATGGCGAAGAGTATATGTCTGACGGCCTAAGGAGTGATAAAGTGACGGCCAATCTTTGCGACGTGAGAACACAATAATGGCAAAAATGGCAGCAGCACTGCATATTCTTGTAAAAGAAGAGAAACTGGCTTTAGATCTTCTGGAGCAAATTAAAAACGGCGGCGATTTTGAGAAGCTGGCGAAGAAGCATTCTATCTGCCCATCCGGTAAAAAAGGCGGTCATTTAGGCGAATTTCGTCAGGGCCAGATGGTTCCGGCATTCGATAAAGTAGTCTTTTCCTGCCCGGTACTGGAGCCAACCGGCCCGCTGCATACCCAGTTCGGTTACCACATCATTAAAGTATTGTATCGCAAATAAAAAACCGGGTGGCGGCTACGCCTTACCCGGCCTACATCGTCTGCTTGATTTTGTAGGTCGGGTAAGCGCTAGCACCACCCGACAAGGTATATCAACCCGCTACCGCAATACGCTTCATATCCGTCATATAGCCGCGCAGTTTCTTACCTACCTGCTCAATCGCATGGCTACGAATCGCGTCGTTCACGTCGCGAAGCTGTGCGTTGTCTACCGCGCCTTCCGGGATAGCACTACCCAGATCGCCCGGTTGCAATTCCGCCATAAATGGTTTCAGCAGCGGTACGCAAGCGTAAGAGAACAGGTAGTTACCGTATTCTGCGGTATCGGAAATAACCACGTTCATTTCGTACAGGCGCTTACGGGCGATGGTGTTGGCGATCAGCGGCAGTTCGTGCAGTGATTCGTAGTAAGCGGATTCTTCGATGATGCCGGAATCGACCATGGTTTCGAACGCCAGCTCAACGCCCGCTTTCACCATCGCAATCATCAGCACGCCTTTATCGAAGTACTCCTGCTCGCCGATTTTACCTTCAAACTGCGGCGCGGTTTCGAACGCGGTTTTACCGGTCTCTTCACGCCAGGTCAGCAGTTTCTTATCGTCGTTAGCCCAGTCAGCCATCATGCCGGAAGAGAATTCGCCAGAGATGATGTCGTCCATGTGTTTCTGGAACAGCGGCGCCATGATCTCTTTCAGCTGCTCAGACAGCGCGTAAGCACGCAGTTTTGCCGGGTTAGACAGACGGTCCATCATCAGGGTGATGCCGCCCTGCTTCAGCGCTTCGGTGATGGTTTCCCAGCCGAACTGAATCAGTTTTTCGGCGTATGCCGGGTCGGTGCCTTCTGCCACCAGCTTGTCGAAACACAGCAGAGAACCGGCCTGCAGCATACCGCACAGGATGGTCTGCTCGCCCATCAGGTCGGATTTCACTTCCGCCACGAAAGAAGACTCCAGTACGCCCGCACGGTGACCGCCGGTCGCCGCCGCCCAGGCTTTCGCAATCGCCATGCCTTCGCCTTGCGGATCGTTTTCCGGGTGAACGGCGATCAGCGTCGGTACGCCGAAACCACGTTTATACTCTTCGCGCACTTCGGTGCCCGGACACTTCGGCGCTACCATCACTACGGTGATGTCTTTACGGATCTGCTCGCCCACTTCCACGATATTGAAGCCGTGGGAGTAGCCCAGCGCCGCGCCGTCTTTCATCAGCGGCTGTACGGAGCGCACCACGTCGGAGTGCTGTTTGTCTGGCGTCAGGTTAACCACCAGGTCCGCCTGCGGGATCAGCTCTTCGTAGGTACCCACTTTGAAGCCGTTTTCGGTCGCTTTACGCCAGGAGGCACGCTTCTCAGCAATGGCTTCTTTACGCAGGGCGTAGGAAATATCCAGACCGGAGTCACGCATGTTCAGGCCCTGGTTCAGCCCCTGAGCGCCACAGCCGACGATGACCACTTTTTTACCCTGCAGGTAGCTCGCACCGTCGGCGAATTCGTCGCGGCCCATAAAGCGACATTTACCCAGCTGCGCCAGCTGCTGGCGCAGATTCAGTGTATTAAAGTAGTTAGCCATGATGGTGTACTCCGTGATGTTGTGTTGTCGCGCTTATTGTTCGGTTTACAGATTGCTATCTGTGTGAATGAACCCACATTACAACAGGAAATTTATTGCGGAAATTGATATATTCACAACGTTATGTTGCGGTTTATGCAACGTCAAAAACCGGAGGTCTGTCTGTGGATTTACGCGATCTAAAAACCTTCCTGCATCTGGCGGAAAGCCGCCATTTTGGCCGCAGCGCGCGGGCGATGCATGTCAGTCCTTCCACCCTTTCCCGACAGATTCAGCGGCTGGAAGAAGACCTCGGCCAGCCGCTGTTTGTGCGCGATAACCGTACGGTCACGCTGACCGAAGCGGGTGAAGAGCTGCGAGTGTTTGCCCAACAGACGCTTTTGCAGTACCAGCAGCTGCGCCATACCCTCGATCAGCAGGGGCCGTCCCTTTCCGGCGAACTCCATATCTTCTGTTCAGTGACCGCGGCATACAGCCACCTGCCGCCAATCCTCGACCGTTTTCGCGCCGAGCATCCCTCGGTGGAAATTAAGCTCACCACCGGCGACGCCGCCGATGCGATGGAAAAAGTAGTCACCGGCGAGGCCGATCTGGCAATCGCCGGAAAACCAGAAACGCTGCCCGGCGCAGTGGCGTTTTCGATGCTGGAAAATCTGGCGGTGGTGCTGATCGCCCCGGCGCTGCCCTGCCCGGTGCGTAATCAGGTTTCGGTCGACAAGCCAGACTGGTCGACGGTGCCGTTTATCATGGCCGACCAGGGGCCGGTACGCCGTCGCATTGAGCTATGGTTCCGCCGGCATAAAATCAGCAATCCGCAGATTTACGCTACCGTCGGCGGTCACGAAGCGATGGTCTCAATGGTGGCGCTGGGCTGCGGCGTGGCGCTGCTGCCGGAAGTGGTGCTGGAAAACAGCCCGGAGCCAGTGCGCAACCGGGTGATGATTTTAGAACGCAGCGATGAAAAAACGCCGTTTGAACTCGGCGTCTGCACGCAAAAAAAGCGGCTGCATGAGCCGCTAATTGATGCGTTCTGGAAGATTTTACCGAATTAGTTTTACGGCCCTACCATTACCCGAACAGGCTTCCCAATACGGCTAAGCATATTCACCAGAGCATCAATGGTGAATTTGCTGCATTTCTTGTTGACGACATCCGAAACGCGCGGTCGGGATATATGCAAAACTGTAGCAACCTCGGCTTGCTTCATCTGGTTTTGCGTAATCCAGAGGGTAATTTCTTCCATTAGCTGTTGTTTAATGGCTAACGTGTTTTCGATTTCATTCAGGGAATCAGCGTAAAACTTTTCTGCGTCCTGCTTATGAAACCCCAAATCAGCAAAAACATTACCGCCAGATGGCGTCACATGGCGAATATCACTATCAGTTTTGGCAATCACAAGCTGTTTCTCCGTTGTTGCACCACCCGGTTATAACGCGTTCTGGCGATGTTTTTATCATGCTGACTGGTTTGTTGCGTCTGTTTTTGGAAACTATGCAAAACGTAGAGTGCTTCTTCAAACTTAGCGACATACATAACGCGATAGATACCATTGTTGTCACGAATACGAATTTCATTTACCCCAGCCCCAATTTCTGAAAACGGTTTCCAGTCATCGGGTTCAATTCCATACTGAATTTTGTGAAGCTGATAACCGACTGCTTTACGTACCGTTATGGGAAAAGCCAGGAGATCCTCCAGAGAAGATCCCACTCATCGAATTTCTTTTTCATTGGAGAGAGCTCGGGTGAGTAACATAACATCCTTTTGTATAAAATTTTATACATTGTTTTTAGCAGGTGCAAGTGATGGCGGTGCTAACGATATGGTGAGCCGAGTTTCACCACAAGCAGATTGGGCGCCTTCTGGAAAACGTCTCGCAAAATGAAATGAGTGGATGCTCCGGGCTGGCAGAAAAGCCCAATAACTGAGGGAAGATAATATCTGGATATCAGGCCCACTTTACTTTGTGGGCCCGAAAAACTAAACGCTGAATTAACCCGCCAGAAAGAACCGGAACGCCGGGTTATTGCTCTCATCATGGCATTCATAGCCCAGCTCATGCAGCCGGGTTTCGAAATCCGGCTCATGATCGCCTAACTCGAACGCCGCCAGCACGCGGCCATAATCGGTACCGTGGCTACGGTAATGGAATAGCGAAATATTCCAGTGCGTGCCAAGCGTATGCAGGAATTTGAGCAACGCGCCGGGCGACTCCGGAAATTCGAAACTATACAAACGCTCCTGTAATGGCTTGGAGGGGCGTCCGCCGACCATATAGCGCACATGCAGCTTCGCCATTTCATCGTCGGAGAGATCCACTACGCTATAACCGCCGTCGCAAAGTTGGGTGATAATCTCTTTTCGCTCCTCCAGCCCCTGACTGACGCGTACGCCGACAAAAATACAGGCATTTTTCGCGTCGGCAAAACGGTAGTTAAATTCGGTGACCATACGCCCGCCAAGCAACTGGCAGAATTTGAGAAAGCTCCCCTTTTCTTCCGGAATGGTCACCGCCAGTAACGCTTCGCGCTGTTCCCCCAGCTCGCAGCGTTCAGACACATAGCGCAAGCCGTGGAAGTTGACGTTGGCGCCGGAAAGGACGTGCGCCAGGCGTTCGCCGCGAATATTGTGCTGGGCGATATATTTCTTCATCCCCGCCAGCGCCAGCGCGCCGGACGGCTCCGCCACCGCACGCACATCTTCAAACAGATCTTTCATCGCCGCGCAGATAGCGTCGCTATCGACTGTAATAATGTCGTCGAGATATTCCTGGCACAGGCGGAAGGTTTCGTCGCCGATGCGTTTTACCGCTACGCCTTCAGCAAATAACCCAACGCGCGGGAGATCCACTGGATGACCGGCTTCCAACGCCGCTTTCAGGCAGGCGGAATCCTCCGCTTCGACGGCAATTACTTTGATTTGCGGCATCAATTGTTTGATCAGTACCGCTACGCCCGCCGCCAGGCCGCCGCCGCCAACCGGCACAAAGACACGATCGAGATGCGAATCCTGCTGAAGCAGCTCCAGCGCCAGCGTGCCCTGCCCGGCGATCACCATTGGGTGATCAAACGGCGGCACCCAGGTAAAACCCTGCTGCTGCGCCAGTTCAATAGCTTTCGCTTTCGCTTCATCAAAATTAGCGCCGTGCAACAGCACTTCGCCGCCAAAACCGCGTACCGCATCGACTTTAATATCCGCCGTTGCTTTTGGCATGACGATCAGCGACTTCACGCCAAGCCGCGCAGAGGAAAACGCCACGCCCTGTGCATGGTTCCCCGCCGACGCAGTAATCACGCCGTGGGCTTTTTGTTCTTCGGTCAATCCGGCCATCATCGCGTAAGCGCCGCGCAGCTTAAAGCTATGTACCGGCTGCCGGTCTTCGCGTTTGACGAGAATAACGTTATCCAGACGTGACGAGAGCTTTTCCATTTTTTGCAGCGGCGTCACCTGCGCCGCTTCGTATACTGGCGCGCGTAGCACCGCGCGCAGATACTCCGCCCCTTCCGGCGCGACTGACAGTGGTTGAGATTCCGCCATCATCAACCTCCCAGTTTCGATTTATCGCGCACCGCGCCTTTATCGGCGCTGGTCGCCAGGCTGGCGTAGGCACGCAGGGCAAACGAAACCTGACGCTGACGATTTTTCGGCGTCCAGGCTTTGTCGCCACGAGCCTCCTGCGCCTCGCGGCGTGCGGCGATTTCAGCCTCGTTCAACTGCAACTGAATGCTGCGGTTCGGGATATCAATCGCAATGGTGTCGCCATCTTCAATCAGCGCAATAGTGCCGCCGCTGGCCGCTTCCGGCGAGACGTGGCCGATGGAAAGACCCGAAGTACCGCCGGAGAAACGCCCATCGGTGATGAGCGCGCAGGCTTTGCCCAGCCCCATCGACTTCAGGAAACTGGTCGGATAGAGCATTTCCTGCATTCCCGGCCCGCCTTTCGGCCCTTCGTAGCGGATCACAACTACATCGCCTTCCACTACTTTGCCGCCGAGAATCGCCTCTACCGCGTCGTCCTGGCTTTCATACACTTTAGCCGGGCCGGTAAATTTAAGGATGCTGTCATCCACGCCTGCGGTTTTCACAATGCAGCCGTTTTCGGCGAAGTTGCCATACAGCACCGCCAGACCGCCGTCTTTGCTATAGGCATATTCCAGCGAGCGGATGCAACCCGCTGCGCGGTCGTCATCCAGCGAATCCCAGCGACAATCCTGAGAGAACGCCTGGGTAGTACGGATACCGGCAGGGCCAGCACGGAACATTTTTTTAACCGCTTCGTCCTGCGTAACCGTGATGTCGTACTGTTCCAGCGTTTGCGGCAGCGTCAGGCCTAATACGTTTTTCACGTTGCGGTTCAGCAGCCCGGCGCGATCCAGCTCGCCTAAAATACCCAGCACACCGCCGGCACGGTGAACGTCTTCCATATGGTATTTCTGGGTACTTGGCGCCACTTTACACAGCTGCGGCACCTTGCGGGACAGCTTGTCGATATCACTCATGGTGAAGTCGATTTCCGCTTCCTGCGCCGCCGCCAGTAGATGCAGAACGGTATTGGTCGAACCGCCCATCGCAATATCCAGCGTCATGGCGTTTTCAAACGCGGCTTTGCTGGCGATGTTACGCGGCAGTGCACTTTCGTCATCCTGCTCGTAATAGCGTTTAGTCAGTTCAACAATCCGCTTACCGGCATTGAGGAACAACTGCTTCCGGTCAGCGTGGGTTGCCAGCAGTGAGCCGTTGCCCGGCTGCGACAGGCCCAGCGCTTCGGTCAGGCAGTTCATGGAATTAGCGGTAAACATGCCGGAGCAGGAGCCACAGGTTGGACAGGCGGAACGCTCCACCTGGTTACTTTGATCGTCAGAGACTTTCGGGTCCGCGCCCTGAATCATGGCATCAACCAGATCCAGCTTGATAATTTTGTCTGAAAGCTTGGTTTTCCCGGCTTCCATCGGTCCGCCGGAGACAAAGATCACCGGAATATTCAGGCGCAGCGAGGCCATGAGCATCCCTGGGGTGATTTTGTCGCAGTTGGAGATACACACCATCGCGTCAGCGCAGTGAGCGTTCACCATGTACTCCACGGAGTCGGCGATCAGCTCGCGCGACGGCAGTGAATAGAGCATACCCCCGTGCCCCATGGCGATCCCGTCATCCACGGCAATAGTGTTGAACTCTTTCGCCACCCCGCCGGAAGCTTCAATCTGTTCGGCGACCAGCTTACCGAGATCGCGCAGATGAACGTGACCCGGCACAAACTGAGTGAATGAGTTCACCACGGCGATAATCGGTTTGCCAAAATCACTGTCGGTCATTCCGGTGGCGCGCCACAGCGCGCGGGCACCCGCCATATTACGACCATGGGTGGTGGTGGCGGAACGGTACTTAGGCATGCTTTATTTACTCCCCATCTTTTCCCTTCATACTTCACGCCACAGGTGCGTTGGCTGCCTCACTCACCCCAGTCACTTACTACAGTAAGCCCTGGGGATTCGCTGCGTTACCGCCTTCCTGTGACGCAAATTATTTTGGGAAAATATTAATTTTATTTATTATGAATTTACCGGATCCAACCAGCCCCATTTATCCTCGGTTTCTCCAGTGAAGAGACCAAAGAAGGCTTGTTGAATACGCTTGGTAACAGGGCCGCAACGGCCTTCACCTACCTGGATACCATCAACGCTGCGTACCGGAGTAATTTCTGCCGCGGTTCCGGACATAAACACTTCGTCGGCCAGATACAGCGATTCACGGGACAGCACCTGCTCGCGCACTTCAATACCCAGCTCTTTCGCCAGTTTGATAATCGCGTCGCGAGTAATGCCTGGCAGCGCGGAAGAGGTAAACGGCGGAGTAAACAGCACGCCATCTTTCACCTCAAACAGGTTTTCGCCTGCGCCTTCGGAGATATAGCCGTTTACATCCAGGGCGATGCCTTCCTGATAGCCGTGGCGGCGCGCTTCGCTACCCACCAGCAGTGAGGAGAGGTAGTTACCGCCCGCTTTCGCAGCGGTTGGAATGGTGTTCGGCGCAGCGCGATTCCAGGAAGAAACCATCGCATCGATCCCCTGATCCAGCGCTTCGGCGCCCAGGTATGCCCCCCACGGGAACGCGGCGATGATGACGTCAGTGGTGTATCCCGGGGGCGGGTTAACGCCCATACCGACATCGCCGACAAATACCAACGGACGGATATAGGCGCTGGTCAGGTTGTTTTTGCGGATCACTTCGCGGCAGGCTTCCATCAGCTCATCAATACTCTGGGAAACCGGAAAACGATAAATTTTTGCTGAGTCGCGCAGGCGCTGCATATGTTCACGATGACGAAACACTACCGGGCCTTTGTGAGAGTCGTAGCACCGAATCCCTTCAAATACCGACGTACCGTAGTGCAGCGCGTGAGACATTACGTGAACCTTCGCGTCTTCCCAGCGCACCATCTCGCCATTGAACCAAATGTAATCAGCTTTTTTCGTCGTCATTTTTCTTCCTTTTGCGCTCAGGCGCGGATTTGTTGTGATGTGGCAGCGCTCTGGCAGATTGCGACATGCGCAACATCTACCAGTTTACTTAACTGACTAAACAGTAAGTCGACCGACCGGGGACTGGCAACGGTCAATTCAATATTTATATTCTGCGCATCGGTCGCGGCTTCCATATTCATGGAGCACACCTGAAAACCACGATGGCGCACCACGCGTAAAACACGTTCTAAGGTTTCTGGATTAAAGCGTGCCGATACATTGACCTGATGTTGCATCATGATAATTTCTCCAGCATTTCAGAGTTACTGGCGCCAGGCGGCACCAACGGCCAGACATTTTCAAGTTCGTCGATTGAGACGTGAAGCAGGTACGGCCCTTCGCTTGCCAACATCGTGTCGAGTGCCGCTTCAACCTGGTCTTTACGAGTAATGTGCTGGCCTGGAATGCCGAAGGCGCTGGCCAGCATGAGGAAATCGGGGTTATCGGTCAGGGTGGTTTCGCTATATCGCTCCTGGAAAAACAGTTGCTGCCATTGTCGAACCATCCCTAACCGCTGGTTGTCGAGTAAGACTATCTTCAACGGTAACTGCTTGCGTTTTACGGTGCCCAACTCCTGAACATTCATCATGAAGGAACCGTCACCGGAGATACAGATAACGGTATCATTCGGTCGCGCTACCTGCGCGCCAACGGCCGCCGGTAAGCCGAATCCCATCGTCCCCAGACCGCTGGAAGTGATGAAATTTTCCGGGCGGGTGTAAGTCATATGCTGGGCTGACCACATCTGATGCTGCCCCACATCCGTCGTCACCACACTGTCTGCGGGTTTGCGTTCCGACAATTGCTTCAACAACAACGGCGCATAGATAGTCTCGCCAGGATGATCATAGCGCCAGGCGTGTTCTGCGCGCAGCTCTGCACAGGACTGACGCCATGCGTCGATCTTCAGCGGTTGCTGTAATGCCGACAACAGCGAATTTAAATCGCCCTGCAACGCGACGTGTGCCTGACGCAGTTTGTTCATTTCCGCCGGGTCTATATCCATATGGATCACGCTGGCATTCGGCGCAAACGTATTCAGCTTACCGGTCACCCGGTCATCAAAACGTGCACCCACTGCGATCAGTAAATCACACTCTTGCACCGCGAAATTAGCCGCTTTAGTACCGTGCATTCCTAGCATGCCCAGATAGTACGGATAATCAGCTTCAACAGCGCCCAGCCCTTTCAGCGTGCAGGTAACTGGCATTTGCGTTACCGCGATAAATTTACGCAGCGCCGGAACCGCCTTCGCCATACCAACTCCACCGCCGACGTACAGCATGGGTTTTTTCGCCTGTTCCAGCATCTGGCGCGCTTGTTCCACATCAGCCTGCGGGAAAGTCGCTTCGTTATCAACGGTAGTAAACCAGGGTTCCAGCTCACCGCTGGCCAACTGGATATCTTTCGGGATATCCACCAGAACGGGTCCGGGACGGCCAGCGTTGGCGACTTCAAAAGCCTCCGCCATGATGCGCGGCAACTCTGCCAGCGACTGCACCAGGAAGCTGTGTTTGGTGCAGGCCAGCGACAGCCCTAACACATCCACCTCCTGGAACGCATCGGTGCCGATGAACGGGGCGGAAACCTGACCCGTGATCGCGACGACGGGGACCGAATCTAACAACGCATCCGCCAGGCCAGTGATCAGGTTAGTGGCGCCAGGGCCGGAGGTGGCGATACAAACGCCGGTTTTGCCGGTAGAACGGGCATAACCGATTGCCGCCATTGCGGCACCCTGTTCGTGTCGGCACAACAAATGCTCCACACCACCGTCATACAACGCGTCGTAAACCGGCATAATTGCGCCGCCAGGATAACCAAATACGGTTTTCACCCCCTGCGCTCGCAAAGCATGTACCACCCACTGTGCCCCGTTCATAGTTACATCCCCGTCGTAAATCTTGAGAAACAGAATTTTATGCTGTTATTCACGCTCTGCTCCTCGCTTAAGTTTTTCAGGCCAAAAAAAACCCCCGGACCTTTCGGTGCGGGGGTCTTAGTTCGTTAAGGCTTGATTTCTAAGCCTTTCCTCGTCCAAGTGCAGCCCCGCACGGTGGGATAATAATCACCACCACGCTAATCACGACCAGGCTAATCACTCGTAGAAGGGCTGTCATTTTTGTCTATTCTTGCATCTTGTTCGAAGGAATACCTAAAGAGTTACCATAGGTTTTGCCAATAGCACAAGATATTTTTTTAACCACGTTTCAGATAATGCAGGTGAATGCCTAAAAGTGCTTTGTTTTTTATAAGAAAAATTAGCAACTGAAAAATTTTCACGTTTTCCTCCCCCTTTTGGCGCACTCTACATCCTGTTTTCCTTCTTTTCGCTTCTGCGAGCGTTCTTCCAGTTTGATGTTTCTTACCTGAAAATGACGCCAAAATTCAGGAAGCAGTCGCTAAAAAACAAAAAGTCAGTAATTCGATTTTCTCTTCTATTCCGCATAATCCACGTAACAGGAGGGATTATGTCACTGGCGATTGTTCATACCCGCGCCGCACTTGGCGTCAATGCGCCGCCTATCACTATAGAGGTGCATATCAGTAATGGATTACCGGGATTAACCATGGTTGGCCTACCGGAAACCACGGTAAAAGAGGCGCGTGACCGGGTACGTAGTGCGATCATTAATAGCGGATATGAATTTCCGGCTAAAAAAATAACCGTTAACCTTGCTCCCGCCGATCTACCGAAAGAGGACGGAAGGTATGACCTGCCTATTGCTGTTGCGCTTCTGGCCGCGTCTGAGCAGCTTACAGCGTCGAATCTTGAGGCATATGAGCTGGTGGGTGAGTTAGCGCTTACAGGCGCATTACGCGGCGTTCCTGGCGCAATATCAAGTGCAACGGAAGCCATCAGGGCCGGCAGAAATATTATCGTCGCAACAGAGAACGCGGCGGAGGTTGGGCTTATCAGCAAAGAAGGATGTTTTATCGCCGATCATCTACAAACCGTCTGCGCCTTTCTGGAAGGGAAACACGCCCTGGAAAGACCTTTAGCTCAGGATATGGCATCGCCTACCGCAACTGCCGATCTTCGCGATGTGATCGGTCAGGAGCAGGGTAAACGCGGCCTGGAGATTACAGCGGCAGGGGGACATAATCTGCTATTGATCGGCCCGCCGGGTACGGGTAAAACCATGCTGGCCAGTCGACTGAGCGGGATTCTTCCACCATTAAGCAATGAGGAGGCGTTGGAAAGCGCCGCGATCCTCAGTCTGGTTAATGCCGATACGGTACAAAAACGATGGCAGCAACGCCCCTTTCGCTCACCTCATCATAGCGCCTCACTTACTGCTATGGTCGGCGGCGGCGCAATACCCGCCCCGGGAGAGATATCGCTGGCGCACAACGGAATTTTGTTCCTTGATGAATTGCCTGAATTTGAGCGACGCACACTGGATGCGCTACGTGAACCTATAGAATCCGGCCAAATTCATTTATCCCGTACCAGAGCGAAAATAACGTACCCTGCCAGGTTCCAGTTAATCGCCGCAATGAATCCGAGCCCGACCGGACATTATCAGGGAAACCATAATCGCTGCACGCCAGAACAGACACTACGTTACCTTAATAGGTTGTCAGGCCCGTTTCTTGATCGTTTTGACCTTTCGCTTGAGATACCGCTTCCTCCGCCCGGGATTCTTAGCCAACACGCCTCAAAGGGTGAGAACAGCGCTACGGTAAAAAAGCGGGTCATCGCCGCCCATGAACGGCAGTACCGACGCCAGAAGAAGTTAAACGCGCGTCTGGAGGGTCGCGAAATCCAAAAATACTGTGTTTTGCATCACGATGACGCCCGCTGGCTTGAAGACACGCTGGTGCATCTTGGATTATCCATTCGCGCCTGGCAGCGTTTACTAAAAGTGGCCAGAACCATTGCCGACATAGAACTGGCTGACCAGATCTCACGTCAGCATTTACAGGAGGCGGTAAGCTATCGGGCGATAGACAGGTTGTTAATTCATTTGCAAAAGCTGTTGGCGTAAAAAAAGGGCATTACGCCCTTTTTATTAATCATCAGCTTCGGTGTAGTCTTCTGCGCCTTCAACTTGCGGCTTGCCGCCAGACAAGGTGTGGAAGCGTTTTGGACGCTTGATACGCGTCATATACTTGGACCAGACGCGTTCTGCATCCGTTACCGGCTCGCGTTCACCGCGACATACCGCTACAAACAGCTTCTCTTCTTCAGTCACAGGCTCACGCTTGCCAAGATCCAGATCATTAAAGGCATGACCATGACGCTCAAGCAGTTGTGCCTCTTTAATCGTGAAATCACCGTGACGAGAGAATCCACGTGGATAATGTTTATTGTCAAAATATCGATTAGTCGTCGTAAAGCTTTCCGCCATCCTGCACGCTCCTAATTCTTTGTCTGAGCTATTTATGGCGCGGAGTATTAGTTACGCTTGACAGAGTGTAAAACAAAACATTTAAATCATAACGACAAATAATTTTGTGGAGAGCACAGTGGATACGGAATTGTTAAAAACTTTCCTGGAAGTTAGCCGGACACGCCATTTCGGGCGGGCCGCAGAAGCACTTTACCTGACGCAATCCGCGGTGAGCTTTCGTATCAGGCAACTGGAGAATCAACTGGGCGTAAACCTTTTTACGCGGCACAGAAACAATATCCGTTTAACCACGGCTGGCGAAAAACTTTTACCGTATGCGGAAACGCTGATGAATACGTGGCAGGCAGCACGTAAAGAGGTGGCGCATACCTCACGCCATAACGAGTTTTCCATCGGCGCCAGCGCGTCTTTATGGGAGTGTATGCTTAACGCCTGGCTGGGGCGACTGTACCAACTACAGGAGCCGCAAAGCGGCCTGCAATTCGAAGCCAGAATCGCTCAACGGCAATCGCTTGTGAAGCAACTTCATGAACGCCAGCTTGATCTCCTCATTACTACCGAAGCGCCCAAAATGGATGAGTTCAGCAGTCAGCTGTTAGGGCACTTCACTTTGGCGTTATATTGCAGCAGCCCTGCCCGTAAGAAATCAGAACTCAATTATCTGCGGCTGGAGTGGGGACCAGACTTCCAACAGCATGAAACAGGGCTGATCGCAGCAGATGAAGTGCCGGTATTAACAACCAGCTCAGCCGAACTCGCCCGACAGCAGCTTAGCGCATTAAATGGCTGTAGCTGGCTTCCTGTAAACTGGGCAAATGAAAAGGGCGGATTACATACCGTTGCCGACAGCGCAACGCTTTCACGGCCACTATACGCTATTTGGCTGCAAAACAGCGATAAATACTCGCTGATCTGCGATCTGTTAAAAACGGATGTGCTGGATGAACAATGAAAATGATGAAAAGAAAAAGAAGGGAACTTACGATTACCTGATCAGATAATCAGGTAATTTTAGGCAAAAAAAAATCCTTAGCAGATGCTAAGGATTATTTCTGGCAGGGGCGGAGAGACTCGAACTCCCAACACCCGGTTTTGGAGACCGGTGCTCTACCAATTGAACTACGCCCCTAATTAGGGTGGCGGAACGGACGGGACTCGAACCCGCGACCCCCTGCGTGACAGGCAGGTATTCTAACCAACTGAACTACCGCTCCACCGAATTTTTTTACAACCACCAGTCTATGACCGGCTTACTGCTTAATTTGATGCCTGGCAGTTCCCTACTCTCGCATGGGGAGACCCCACACTACCATCGGCGCTACGGCGTTTCACTTCTGAGTTCGGCATGGGGTCAGGTGGGACCACCGCGCTAGTGCCGCCAGGCA
>NZ_JAGETK010000017.1:0-94694 GCF_017573605.1 Salmonella sp. 32070601201500089SM | reverse complement strand
ACCGGATTGGCACAGAGACATTGCATTTCTGATTCAGTATTCCTACCTTCCTCGGATTTATCGTGGAAGGCAGATATGTTTCGAAAAATAAAAATTCGCAAAATGACTCTCAACCGGGCGCTGGACAAATACCTGAAGACAGTATCCATCCACAAAAAAGGTCATCTGCAGGAGTTTTATCGCGTCAATGTGATTAAACGTCACCCTATGGCCGAGCGCTATATGGATGAAATCACCACCGTTGATATCGCCACTTACCGGGATCAGCGTTTGGCTCAAATTAACCCACGAACAGGGCGTCAAATCACCGGAAACACCGTCCGTCTTGAACTTGCTCTTTTATCATCATTATTCAATATCGCCAGTGTGGAATGGGGGACATGCCGTATGAATCCTGTTGAACTGGTCCGAAAACCCAAAATCAGTAGTGGACGCGATCGTCGCCTGACTTCTGGCGAAGAACGCCGACTCTCCCGCTATTTCAGAGATAAAAATCAGCAGCTCTACGTTATCTTCCATCTGGCCCTGGAAACAGCAATGCGACAGGGGGAAATCCTCACATTACGCTGGGAACACCTCGATTTGCAGCACGGAGTGGCGCATCTTCCTGAAACGAAAAATGGTTTACCACGCGATGTCCCACTCTCCCGGAAAGCTCGCAACTACCTGCAAATTCTGCCACAACAGATAAACGGCAATGTGTTCAGTTACACCTCATCCGGTTTCAAAAGCGCCTGGCGTACCGCACTTCTGGACCTGAAAATAGAAAATCTGCATTTTCACGATCTCCGTCATGAAGCCATCAGCCGATTTTTCGAACTTGGTACATTGAATGTCATTGAAGTTGCCGCTATTTCAGGCCACCGCTCCCTGAACATGTTAAAACGGTACACGCATCTCCGGGCATATCAGCTGGTCAGCAAACTCGATGCCAAGCGTAAACAGACCAGCAAAATTTCCCCTTATTTTGTTCCCTACCCTGCAACTGTCGGGTGCAGAAACGGGCTGTTTGTCGTGACACTGCACGATTTCGACCTTGAAACCCGTGCAGAAACCCGGGAACTGGCTATATCTCATGCCAGCGTATTGTTGCTGCGCACACTGGCACAGGCGGCTCAGCGGGGTGAACGCGTTCCCACGCCAGGCGAGCTACCCGCAAACATTGATGAACGGGTCATGATTTGTCCGTTAACAAACTGAAGGCATATCAGAATGAAAATCAACTTTTGCTTCCGGGTTAAATTAATCACGGTCATCCTGTCCGAATCCTTTTCATTCGCCCTTAAAACAGAGTTGCAAACACTCTTGAAACACACTCGATCATAACGATCGAAATAACTCGCTTCCGTTTAAAAAACACTCTCTTTAGACTCAATTTATGAACAAAACACGCTGACCCGCATGGAGGTGAAATGAAAACTGACAGCACAGGTATTGCCGCCCGTATGATGCTCTCCCTGGACAGGGAGCGAATTTGCGAATGCCTGCTCAGTCATCGCCAGCTGCAGTCCACACCCCTGCAGGTTCGTTATCCGCAGGGAGTCAGGGATGCCCTTGGTATCATGAGCGAACAGCTTTCTCTTTCCGTCTCTGACCTGACACGTATCCTGGTCGAAGACGCGTTAAGTGAAATGTTTCTTCCTGCAGATAACATCGTCCGCCGTCTTCTCAGCAGGATGGAGCACATCATGCAGGCACATGATATCAGCGCAACAACGATGGCTGCATTACTGGCCCCCTGGAATATCCGCCCTGCCGTCTTCCGGGAGCCGGACAGACTCACTGACTATCTGACCGGGGAGATTCTTGCAGCACTGGCTGACTGGTTTTATCTCAGTCCGGAATGGCTGAACGGCAGGGTGCATTATCCACTGTATCGTCCGGGAGACTGGCCAGCCACACAGGAGATATTCTGCAGGATTATTTCAGCCCGCGAGAATATGGACATTATTCTCTGGCATGGTTTTCCGTTTGCCGGAACGCATTCCGGAGAATATTGCGGCGTTCTGCTCAGGCAGAAAAAAGAAATTAATAACACCATTATTTATCCGGTACTTTCGTTATATCCGGTCAGAATGGATATAGAAAAAGAAGGCTGGTTTCAGATGGCCCGAAAAATATCTCCGGATATCCCTGTTCGCGCCGTAACACTCACTCCGGCACAGGCAGAATATCTGATAACAGGAAAAATATTACCCACTGCGTTATTCAGGGTTCCGTTATCCCCCTGGTAATAATACTGAGCAATAAACCGGAATAATACACCAACTGTTTTTAATGGCACAGCCGTGCCCTCTGTTGTTATACCCAAAATACCTCAATACAGGAAACTGAAATGATGATGAAAAAGCATATTACCCGTACTCTCATCGCGTCTGCCGTTTTATTTTCCTTTAATTCGACTGCAGCAACGTCATATTTTGAAGCCCGCAATGATGCGATGGGAGGAACGGGGGTTGCCTCCTCTCACTATGGTGTGGCCCCACTGGCAAACCCGGCACTGCTGACAAAATCCGGTGCAAAAGATGACTTCAGTCTTCTGCTTCCGTCCGTGGGTGCGCAGCTGTCCGATCCGGGTAATATCGCCGACAACGCCGACAAAATCAGCGATGACTGGAAAGCCTTCGACCGTGCCGTCGACAGCCACTCCGGGGTACCGCAGACAGCGGCCCGCCTGAAAGAGAGACTGCAGGACTTCCGGAACACCCATGCCAGCGCACAGGCCGGGGTATCTGCTGTGGCGGCCCTTCCCGGTGATACCCTCGCTGCTGCACTGATGCTGAAAACGTTCGGGACTGTCAGCGTCGACGGTAAAGTCAGCGATGCCGACCTGAACTATCTGGAAAGCATTGCAGACAGTGGCAGCCAGGATGTGGATAAAAACAGACTGACCTCACAGGCTTTTGCCCGTGCCGCACTGATCACCGATGTGGGCGTTGCGCTGGCCACTGAACTGGAAACGGCCGGACAAAAATGGTCACTGGGCTTCACACCAAAATTCCAGCGTGTTGACCTGTTTAACTACAATACGCTGATAAAAAACTATGACAGCAGCGCATTCAAAGGTGACCGTTACCACAACACCCAAAACGGTATTAACGCTGATATCGGTGCCAGCATGGACCTGGATGACAACTGGACGCTGGGTCTGGTCGCACAGAACCTGATCCCACGCAGCATTGAGACCAAAGAGGTACATGGTGTCACTGAAACCTTCAGGATCCGTCCGCAGGTAACGACCGGCGTATCATGGCACAACGACATGTTCACCACGGCACTGGATGTGGATCTGACCCCGGCCAGCGGCTTCACATCAGACAGCAAACGTCAGTTTGCCGCCGTTGGTGCTGAGTTTAATGCCTGGAAATGGGCACAGTTACGTACCGGTTACCGCCAGAATCTGGTCAGCAACAACGGCAGTGCATTCACTGCCGGGATTGGGCTCTCACCGTTTGATGTGATTCACATTGATGTCGCCGGCCTCGTGGGCACCGACAACAACTACGGTGCCATTGCTCAGTTACAGTTCACCTTCTGATTATCACGCCCCGGGACGCCCGGGGCTTCTGACCTGAATCTGCTCGTTTCCGCTCTTCTGGCCACTCACCGCCAGTCCTGTTCATTATTTTCCGGATAAAACCATGCAAAAAAAACGTATCACCCTTGCAGGGGGAGTTACCATGCTCTGTCTGAGCGGCTGTCATCTTCCCCCGGATAATACCGCACCGGCCAGGAAGTACGGTGCAGCTTCTGAAGTCGCTGTCACACGACATGCACAGTATCAGTTGTGGGAGCAGGGCACGTATTCTGCAGCCCTGCCTTCCCGCCAGCCCGGAGGCAGCCTGCAGGCTCACAGCGGGCGGGTTTCCTTTGACTGGGAAGGCGATGCTCTGGAGCTCCTGAGCGAGCTGGCCCGTCTGCGCGGACAACAGTTCAGTTACAGCGGCGTGCGTCTTCCCCTGCCCGTCTCACTCCATGTACGCGATATGACCTTCGCTGATGCCCTTCGTCTCACAGAGGCCCAGACTGCCTGGCGGGCAGTCCTCTCACAGTCAGCCGGGCGTTTACATCTTTCCTATATGCCAACGGAGAAAAAATGAAAAAACAGGTCTGTCTCCTGCTGTCCGGGCTCCTGCTGGCAGGCTGTGCCGGACAGCACCATCGCCCCCCTGCCGGTATGGCAGGCAATTTACCACCGCCGGATCTCCGGGCATGGCTGACGCCCACTGACAACCAGGATGACGGCATTTCAGACACCCGTCGCCAGATGCTCACGGACGCCGGACGAACGCTGGGATTCCGTGGCGGAAAAGCACAGCGCTCATGGGAACTGATTCAGGCACTGAATGCCCGGGAAAGTACACTGAATGCCCTGTATGACTTCCGTCCCCTTATCAGCAGGGAAGGCTGGCTGCCCCCTGTTATTGATGAAGCGCAGGATGTTGCTCACATTCAGCCTGACCAGATAAGAACCGCGTCCCGTGTCTGGACCATCCTGCGCCCCGAACGTTTTGTCAGTAACCCGCCGGGCTGGCGTGACTGGCTTCTGCGGGGGCTTTCCACTACCGCCACCCCGGGAACTGAGGGCCGTGTTGTACCGGAAGACCGCGCACAGCGCAGACTCTGGGAAAACGCACTCCGCCAGGGCTGGCAGGAAGGCCGTGACAACGCTGACCTCACCCTGGAAGCCAACCAGAAACGCCTGACCCGGGATTACCGGGGAATGATGCTTTATGCCCTGCTCTGGCGTCAGGGCATGATCACACGCCCGGATGTGACTGAACAGCGGCAGACCGTCACCGGTAACGGCAGGAAACTCATCACCGGAGACCACGTCCGCCGTCTGAAGACACACGCGGAATTCACCCTGCAGAAATCACGCTGGCGTCCGGTCGTCAGCACGGAAGGAGCCCCCGATGAAATTACCCGATGAGTTCGGCACATTCCCTTTCGCCCGTTTCACGGCCGAAGAGTTTCGCTATTTTTTTGCCTGGTGTGCCCGACACCGCGTCAGTGATATCGATCTGACAGGCGGCTCACCGGTATCTGTCAGTCGCTTTGGACGGCGGGTACGTTCGTCCGCACATCCTCTGCCGTCCTCCATCATGATGGCGCTGAGTGATGAATTGTTTGGACGGGAAGTCCTTCCCCGGGTGCTGTCCGGTCATCCCGTGGACCGTACCATTCAGGTCAGCGGTGATGCCTCCGGTCGCTACGGTCTGCAACGGGGGCAGCGTGTTCGCCTGCGCTGTCACCTGATTCAGGGAACATCAGCAACAGAAGAAAAAGTAATCTCCGTCACCATGCGGGTGATCCCGTCCGATATTCCGGACATCCTCACCATGAATATTGAACCGGACCTGCTGGATGCCATGCTCCGGAAAACCGGTCTGGGTTTCATCTGCGGAGAGACTGGCTCCGGTAAATCCACACTGGCAGCGGCACTGTACCGCTACATTCAGACGCATTTCCCCGACCGCAAAACGGTGACCTATGAAGATCCGGTGGAATACATTCTGGGGGGAGAGAATGACCTTCTGCCACCCCATCAGGCCGAAATCGGGCGTGATGTGGAAAGTTTTGCGGCAGGACTTCGCTCTGCCGTTCGCCGTAACCCGGACATCATCGGTATCGGTGAGATCAGGGATTATGAAACGGCAGATGCAGCCGTCCAGGCAGGTAACACCGGTCACTTCTGCATCGGCACCATGCACACCAAATCACCCGGTGAAACCTTTGCCCGGCTGCTGGGGTTATTTCCACCGGAAATCAGGGATTCAATGGCAGCCGCCACCCTTTCCCTGGTGCAGTTCATTCTGGTGCAGGTCCTGGTCAGAACAAATGACGGTGGCAGACAGGCCGTCCGGGAATACATCGTCATAACTGACGAACTGCGTGATACGCTCTCCCGGCAGTCCCATGCGACATGGGGGCATTACATTGATGAAATCATTCGCAAGGAAAAACGGCGGATACGGGATCTGGTTCTGACCATGTATCAGACGGGCAGCATTGAGGCATCAGAAGCTGCGCTCTTCATCCCGGCCGGAGAATTCCCCAAATGAAACGCGAAGGCTTCTGGCGGGATGTCACCCCGCCACTGAATATTTATGGTGTCCCGTTGCCGTTTACCATGATTTACCTGCTGCTGTTTCCGTATCCGTCAAAAACAACATTCTGGGTGTGCAGCGGCATTCTGCTGTTTTTTGTGCTCCTGGGGTACTCAGGATGGACTGTCCGGACGCTCTGCCGGCGTCTGTACAGCCTGGTGCAGGGTAAACAGGCGTCAGGCCGTCCCTGGTGGTACCGGCATCGCACAGAATTACCCCGTGAATGGCGCGGAACGGAATAACCCTCTTTTGGTTACCATCCCGGCAGAAGAACTGAGGGTGAAAAAGACAGGCGTATATTAATGACTATGAGTCTTAACGCTGAGATCCGTGATAATCTTCGCTTCGGTCTGGAGTCTTAAAACCGGCATCTGGTAAGAACAACGTGGGTAACACGGTGAATGCCAGCGTCCGTTACTCCTTCTGATAAAAAACAAGGGGCCGCCCGCCGGCCCTGATATTGCGGACCTAGATTCTACGTCAGTACTTCAAAAAGCATAATCAAAGCCTTGATAAATATGCATTCCTTCGAAATTCAGCTTTCACCCATTGGGTGAAAGAAAAGTGCTCAAAAATATGTTAAATTATCAGCTTTTATGACTCGATATATGGTAAAATAATAGTAAGAAAAGTAGTAAAAAGGGGTTCTAATTATGATTAATAAAATTGATTTCAAAGCTAAGAATCTAACATCAAATGCAGGTCTTTTTCTGCTCCTTGAGAATGCAAAAAGCAATGGGATTTTTGATTTTATTGAAAATGACCTCGTATTTGATAATGACTCAACAAATAAAATCAAGATGAATCATATAAAGACCATGCTCTGCGGTCACTTCATTGGCATTGATAAGTTAGAACGTCTAAAGCTACTTCAAAATGATCCCCTCGTCAACGAGTTTGATATTTCCGTAAAAGAACCTGAAACAGTGTCACGGTTTCTAGGAAACTTCAACTTCAAGACAACCCAAATGTTTAGAGACATTAATTTTAAAGTCTTTAAAAAACTGCTCACTAAAAGTAAATTGACATCCATTACGATTGATATTGATAGTAGTGTAATTAACGTAGAAGGTCATCAAGAAGGTGCGTCAAAAGGATATAATCCTAAGAAACTGGGAAACCGATGCTACAATATCCAATTTGCATTTTGCGACGAATTAAAAGCATATGTTACCGGATTTGTAAGAAGTGGCAATACTTACACTGCAAACGGTGCTGCGGAAATGATCAAAGAAATTGTTGCTAACATCAAATCAGACGATTTAGAAATTTTATTTCGAATGGATAGTGGCTACTTTGATGAAAAAATTATCGAAACGATAGAATCTCTTGGATGCAAATATTTAATTAAAGCCAAAAGTTATTCTACACTCACCTCACAAGCAACGAATTCATCAATTGTATTCGTTAAAGGAGAAGAAGGTAGAGAAACTACAGAACTGTATACAAAATTAGTTAAATGGGAAAAAGACAGAAGATTTGTCGTATCTCGCGTACTGAAACCAGAAAAAGAAAGAGCACAATTATCACTTTTAGAAGGTTCCGAATACGACTACTTTTTCTTTGTAACAAATACTACCTTGCTTTCTGAAAAAGTAGTTATATACTATGAAAAGCGTGGTAATGCTGAAAACTATATCAAAGAAGCCAAATACGACATGGCGGTGGGTCATCTCTTGCTAAAGTCATTTTGGGCGAATGAAGCCGTGTTTCAAATGATGATGCTTTCATATAACCTATTTTTGTTGTTCAAGTTTGATTCCTTGGACTCTTCAGAATACAGACAGCAAATAAAGACCTTTCGTTTGAAGTATGTATTTCTTGCAGCAAAAATAATCAAAACCGCAAGATATGTAATCATGAAGTTGTCGGAAAACTATCCGTACAAGGGAGTGTATGAAAAATGTCTGGTATAATAAGAATATCATCAATAAAATTGAGTGTTGCTCTGTGGATAACTTGCAGAGTTTATTAAGTATCATTGCAGCAAAGATGAAATCAATGATTTATCAAAAATGATTGAAAGGTGGTTGTAAATAATGTTACAATGTGTGAGAAGCAGTCTAAATTCTTCGTGAAATAGTGATTTTTGAAGCTAATAAAAAACACACGTGGAATTTAGGGAATACTGATGTAACACGGATTGACCGTATTGGGAGTTTGAGATGGTGACAAAGAGAGTGCAACGGATGATGTTCGCGGCGGCGGCGTGCATTCCGCTGCTGCTGGGCAGCGCGCCGCTTTATGCGCAGACGAGTGCGGTGCAGCAAAAGCTGGCGGCGCTGGAGAAAAGCAGCGGAGGGCGGCTGGGCGTCGCGCTCATCGATACCGCAGATAATACGCAGGTGCTTTATCGCGGTGATGAACGCTTTCCAATGTGCAGTACCAGTAAAGTTATGGCGGCCGCGGCGGTGCTTAAGCAGAGTGAAACGCAAAAGCAGCTGCTTAATCAGCCTGTCGAGATCAAGCCTGCCGATCTGGTTAACTACAATCCGATTGCCGAAAAACACGTCAACGGCACAATGACGCTGGCAGAACTGAGCGCGGCCGCGTTGCAGTACAGCGACAATACCGCCATGAACAAATTGATTGCCCAGCTCGGTGGCCCGGGAGGCGTGACGGCTTTTGCCCGCGCGATCGGCGATGAGACGTTTCGTCTGGATCGCACTGAACCTACGCTGAATACCGCCATTCCCGGCGACCCGAGAGACACCACCACGCCGCGGGCGATGGCGCAGACGTTGCGTCAGCTTACGCTGGGTCATGCGCTGGGCGAAACCCAGCGGGCGCAGTTGGTGACGTGGCTCAAAGGCAATACGACCGGCGCAGCCAGCATTCGGGCCGGCTTACCGACGTCGTGGACTGTGGGTGATAAGACCGGCAGCGGCGACTACGGCACCACCAATGATATTGCGGTGATCTGGCCGCAGGGTCGTGCGCCGCTGGTTCTGGTGACCTATTTTACCCAGCCGCAACAGAACGCAGAGAGCCGCCGCGATGTGCTGGCTTCAGCGGCGAGAATCATCGCCGAAGGGCTGTAACTGGTTTTGTTGAATAAATCGAACTTTTGCTGAGTTGAAGGATCAGATCACGTATCTTCCCGACAACGCAGACCGTTCCGTGGCAAAGCAAAAGTTCAAAATCACCAACTGGCCCACCTACAATAAAGCCCTCATCAACCGTGGCTCCATAACTTTCTGGCTGGATGATGAAGCTATTCAGGCCTGGTATGAGTCAGCAACACCTTCTTCACGAGGCAGACCTCAGCGCTATTCTGACCTTGCCATCACGACTGTGCTGGTCATTAAACGCGTATTCAGGCTGACCCTGCGCGCTGCGCAGGGCTTTATTGATTCCATTTTTTCTCTGATGAACGTTCCGCTACGCTGCCCGGATTACAGCTGTGTCAGCAGGCGGGCAAAGTCGGTTAATATCAGTTTCAAAACGCCCACCCGGGGTGAAATCGCACACCTGGTAATTGATTCCACCGGGCTGAAGGTCTTCGGTGAAGGCGAGTGGAAAGTCAAGCGGAGACAATATGTTTTACCCTGCTGTTGACTATCTTGTGATTATTCTGCTTCTTGCCTTTCTCATGGTGACTTTATTTGCCTGTATCTTTTGTCTCAGACACGAATATATAAGAAAAGAATCAGAAAAACGAAAAAAGGACTTTTTCAAGAAAAAAGAATTGAATATCACTGAGTTTTCATGGTTCAGGTACAACCAGCATAATGAGACCGGAATTAATATTACCATGGATAAAACCATCATCGTGATGGTGGCTGTGAACGGCCGAATGTTCAGTAAAAAATACAGTATAACCTCACTTACATTTGACACAAAAAATATTACCGAAGCGGCACTATATGAAAACGGCATTGTCACCCGTAAGCTCACGCTTCATCGACCTGTCAGTGATGACAGGCCTGCAGGCGTTCCATCGAAACAGCCCATAAGAACAATCCTCCTCTGTATCAGACAAAAAGATCACACCGACGATATTTCTTTCATCCTCTACCAGGGACGTCTTGAACAACGAGGACATAACTACACCATAATAAAAAGCAAGGCTAATTCTGTTATCCTGTTATTAAAAATGCTGCTGACAAACAAAATATAAACCCGCTGCTCCTGTTGTTATTCAGACGGGGGCAGAACAAAGATAATATTTCATAATTTTACCCAAAATACTGATATTCATACCTGCTTGTTATTCTCACATTAATCTATCTTCGTTCTGTTAACTACTGCTGAACGCAAGCCGTTCTCCTTACCGGAATACGGGCAATTCTGTTCAGCCATCCGGAGCCAGCACAATGAAATCACCTTACATTACCCGGCATGCCGTCCCACATGACGCGCAACCTGAACCACACCGCATTACCCCGTGAATGGCACGGACCAGCATCACCCTCTTTTGTTCATCATCCCGGCGTATCACAACGCCCTCATCTTTAATCCCCGGAGAACGACATGAAGTCCAGATATCGAACCTGGCTTGCTGTCCCGCCTGAGGAGACAGAAGCCGTAAAAAATGCAGTTCCCCCGTTAAATGGCCGCAAAGCTGTCGCATGGGATCCAGAAAAAAAGCTCTGGTATGCCCGGGCGGGTACCGAACTTTCACTACTGGAGCGCTGGTTACCCCGGCCACAGGAACTGTCGATGGATGCCGGCGATCCGGTCACTGAATTTGCTCAGGTCCTGGAAAACGCCGGGCTGGTTATTCAGGGATTGCCACAGATGGACGGAGCCATACACAGAGTGGCCACCCGGGATGACAAAAAAGGGGCCAAAAGTGGCGCATACAGGGCCTATCTTGATGGTCGTCCCGCCGGCTGGTACCGCGACTACCGGAGCGCCGATGACAGTCCCACAAACTGGGTATTTTCCGGCGGAGAACAACACGATCCTCTGGCCAGACTGCATCTGCGGGCATTCGCTCAGCAACAGCGCGATGATAACGCACGTAAACTGCAGCAACAGTATAACAAACAGGCCGGCTATGCCCGCTCCTATATTAACAGGTTGCCACAGGCAACAGCACATGAATACCTGACGCGCAAGGGCATCCGGGCCGCGCCTGGCGTGCGGCTGAACAATAAAAATGAGCTGGTTATTCCCTTCAGCAACGGCCGGGGAGAAATACGTTCGTACCAGCGTATTCCGGTCACCGGCGGGAAGGATGCCCGCATTCTGAAAGACTCCGAGAAAACCGGCAACTGGTTCACCTTCGGAACCCCGGAAAATGGCCGCCCCCTGTTATTTGCGGAAGGTTACGCTACTGCAGCCTCCCTGCACGAAGCAACCGGCCTTCCGGTTCTGATGACAGTTGATGCCAGCAATATGATTGCCGTGGCAGAAAATGCCCGCCAAATCTGGACTGACAGCCCCTTTGTCTTCTGTGCCGACAACGATCATCAACGGGAAATTAACAAAGGGGTTTTTAGTGCAACAAAGGCCGCAGAAGTCACGAATGGCGAAGTCATTATTCCGGCCTTTACGGAGGCGGAAAAAGCACAGGGACTGACCGATTTCAATGACCTGGACGCCAGCCGGGGACGGGACAACTTTCAGAATGCCATGAACGCACAGTTAAAACATATCGGTATCCTCACACCCAACAGTGACACTGCCGACCATCGTGAGGCTGTCGTGATCGGCAACCTGATATTCACACCGGTAAAAAATGAGAAGCCACAAATGTCCCCTGAAAACAGACAGAGCACAGCCCCGGAAACGGAGCTGGCGACACAGGATACGCCTTATGACACCCACTCCGACGATACAGAAAACCAGGCATATGAAGATGACTATGCCGCCTATGCATCCCTGCAATCAGTAACTGCGGAGACGTTATCCCCGGATAAACCACTGGAGAATATTGCGTCTGCCGCTGATACCGGCACAGAGAATACCTCTGTGGCTACCGCTGGCGACCAGGAAGACCTCAATACAGACGCCACAGGTACAGACACTGCTCACAACAGCGACACAGCAGAAACAGGAACGCTTCCTGAACCTGCCGGGATGCAGTCCGTGCAGCAGGCAACCACTGAACCGACCGCAGAAGATAAACCACACGAGAACGTTGTTTCCGCTGCCGATACCAGAGAAGAAAATGCCTCTGTGGCTACCGCTGATACCGGTGAAGAAAATGCCTCTGCCACCACCGCTGACAACCAGAGCACGCAGGCAGAAGAACATCCCCGGAGTGAAGACACACCGGAAACCTCCCTCTCCGACGCGGCCGGGACACAGCACACCACCACAACGCAGTCTGAAGAACAAGTGCAGGTTTCCATGGCCAGCGCTGACGACTGGAGCGCATTTGCGGAAGATCTCAACGCTGACACTCCGGGGGCCCCCACTGTTCACAACACCGACAACGCGGAGACAAACACAGTTTCTGAACCGGCCGGGATGCGGCCAGTTCAGCAGGTGACCACTGAACTGACGGCAGAAGATAAAGCACAGGAAAAGAGCGTTGCGTCTGCCGCTGAGACCGGCGCAGAGCACTCCTCTGACATCACCGATGACAACAGGAACGCACCCGCTGAGGAGCTCAATGCCGATGCCACGGTTGCTGTTCACAACACCGGCACAGCAGAAACAGCCTCACCTTCTGAACCTGCAGAAACTCAACCAGTCCGGCAGGCCACCGCTGAACCGACGGCTGAAGATAAACTGCAGGAAGAGCGTCTTGTGTCCGCCACTGAGACCAGCACAGCGAATGAAGCAGCCCACCCTGATACGCCATCGCTTTTCAGCCGTCTGCGCCGTTTTCTGACCGGTGGGAAATCACGCACCTCAGAACCTTCCGTTATTCAGGAGAAAAAGCCCACGGAGGCTGAAACAGCAACAGAGGAGGTCGTACCACCATCACCACCGGAAACCAGCCCGGAAGACACATCGTCAGCGGAACCGGACACGATTATCTTTGCACCCCGCCGTCCCGACAGTCCGCAGCGGCACAACCTGGACGAGATCCTTAAAAATCTTACACACAAAGAGTTTCCCGACAGGACTGCGCTCTACAGCGTTGACGGTGAACCCGCCTTCCTGGACAGACTCTACTGTCTCGAAATGGTGGATGGCGCCAGCGCGGATGACAAAAAGGTCCTGGCTGCCCTTGCTGTGGCCACCAACTTCTATGGCGGCGTTATCGAGCTGACCGGCAGTGATGCCTTTAAGCAAAAAGCCATGCAGCTGATTGTCGAATACGACATCAAGGTTCGCATGAAACTCCCGGCCCAGCGGGCAGCACTGGAAAAACTCCGAAAGGAAAAAGAGATGGCGCATGATGCCATTGTCACCCACAGACCCACGCCGGAACTCAACCGCCAGTCACCGGAAGAGACAACAATGGCCCAACCGGCTCCCCCTGTGTCACCGAAGGCAGAGGCTGAACAAACAGCAGGCAGTACGGCTGAAACACCGCATCCGGAAGCGCCGGTCACGGCAAAAGCTGAAGCCCCCCGGGCCGACAGACCGGAACAACCCGCCGCCCCGTCGTCTGCGCCAGAAAAAGCCCCTGTCAGTGCACAGCCGCAGCAACCCGACACACCGGAGGAAGAGCCGCCCGGCAAGCTCAGCCCCGGTGAAAGTGTGACTGCCGTCCTGACAAACTACGGAGAAAAAGAGTATGCGCCCGGAAAAGGGCGCTGCTTTTTTGTGGAGCTCACCAACCGCAGTGGCAAACGGGAATACTGGGGAAACGGCCTGGAAGAACTGGTCAAAAACCATCAGAAGGGTGACCCCGTCACACTGACACTGCAGGCGAGAGAAACATTCCGGCTGTCCGGTGAAACGCGGGATCGTATCCGTAATATCTGGGCCATAACCCCGGTCAGTAACGGCATTACCGTTAATAATGACCAACCTCATGCGGGTCAGCATACCCTGGAGTTTCCGATGGCAACATTCAGCCAGGTGATGTTACAGATGCAACAACACTGGCCACAGATAATGCAGGAAGTTCGCTCCCCCAAAAATCCTCCCAATAATCTGTACATTGGTGAAGACAGGCAACCTGCATCAGCACCTCAGGATCAATCAATGCGACTCCCCCTCGCTGGTAATGCACCCAATGAACTGATACCAGCCATCGCCTCTGCCGATAAGGACAATCGTCAGTTGAATCTTCTGCTGGTCCACAGCGCAGATGATCATCTGCAGGGCGTGGTCCGCCTGAACGGCACCCTTTACCCGGCACTGGCCACCCCGTCAGCTGACAACCGTCAGCTGGTCATCAATGCCCTGACGGATAACGGTCTGCAGTTTGCCGGTTACGGTGAAGCTGTTAACCATGATGAGAATAATCATCAGCGTCCGTCCCCACAAATAATGCAGTTTCACCTGAAGCAACAGGACTCCCCGTTGTTTGCCGCCATCCACAAACCGGAAGAGCAACCGGACAAGCTTTTCCGCTCTCTGGGTTTTGAGCAGACCTGGAAAGAGTGGTCTGACAGCCAAAAGGCGGAGGACAGGCAGGAAAAAACTCTGCAACAGGCACAATCCCACAGCCCCGGCCGATGAGCCGGTAAGGACGACCATGAACATGAAAAAAACGCTGCTGGTCATACTGACCGGCATCACCCTGGCATCACCGGTGGCAGGTGCCGCCACCTGCCGGGCGGGGGCCGCTGCCGAAGCCGGCAGCAGAGCCGCCTGGGAGCGGGCGCGCACAGCCAGCCAGGCATGGTCACAGCGGGAGAATGACGTCGCCTCCTCCCTGCAGTCCTGCCTGTCCCGCATCAAGGACATCAGTATCACTCTTCCGCAGTTCCCCAGCCTGGACAAGCTCCTCCGCGACCTGGAAAACCAGGTCTGTGATGCCGTCGTGGATCGGGTGAATGACCATCTTCCGGGGAATATCGACCCCTGGAAAGACTACAACCTCTGAACAGGAGCACCATGAGCGAAGCACAACCCACCTCCCCTGTCTCACCGGAAGCGGATAACAGCGGAGATATTTATAACCCCGTGCTCAGAACCATCGCACAGTCAGAACAACGGGCCGCGCTGGTACCCGGTCTGGTCAGGGCGTTGCTGTGCAGCGGCGCAGCACTCTGCATCAGCCTGGTGGCTAATGGCATACAGTACTGGCATGCCACCGGCGTGACGCGCGAATACTTTGCCACTGACAATGGCCGACTGGTCCGTCTGGCACCAACCAGCCAGCCGGCCTGGAGTCAGAGCGACGTCATGAACTTTGGCAGCATGACGCTGAGCGAAGCCTTCAATCTCGATTTTGTCCACTACCGAAAACAAATCACGACACAGGCCCCCCGCTTTTCCGAAGCCGGCTTTGCCGGCTATGTGAATGCCCTTCAGGCCTCGAACATTCTCGACACTATTAAAAAGGAGAAATTTAACCTCACAACCACTATCGGGGCAGGTACCCTGGTCAACCAGGGACAGATGGAGAACGGTGTCTGGTTCTGGAAATTCCAGTATCCGGTCAGGATGCGCCTGGTCGGTCAGACCAGCACCCGCCCCGAACAGGCCTTCACCTTTGAAATCACTGTCCGGCGCGTTGACCCCCGCATCAAACCCGGCGGCATGGAAATCAGCCAGATGGTTTCCCGTAACGCCGCAGCAGGAATCTGAGACTCATATCATGCACATACATCATCTTATTGGCGCACTGCTTATTGTGTGCGGCACTGTCACAGCTGCAGATAACCCGGGCTGGAAAAATGCACGAAGCCCGCAGACCGGCGGAAAGACCGCACAGGCAACCGGGAACACCCCGGCAGGCGGTCCCCCGCCAGCCGCACAACTCCCGGGAAACCTGCCGCCTCCCGGCGCTGCTCTTGTACAGGAAGGCGCATCGCTGGATTCTCCCCTGAATGCCGGTGAAATTCGTGAACTCCGTGGGATAATGGCCGATAACGAACGGGCCATCAGTGCCCCGCTCACCAGTGTGGTGCCCCGTATCAGTTCCCTCACGGTGAATCTGTCTCCGGGGGCCAGCCTGCCCCTTGTCCGTACCGCTCTGCATAACGTCAGCGTGGTGACCTTCACTGACGTCAACGGCAGTCCGTGGCCACAGTCGGATCCGCCCTATAACGCTGCGCCCGGTCACTTTGACGTGCAGTTCAACGGCAATATGGTGTCCGTCACCCCCCTGCGCGCCTGGGCTGCCGGGAATGTGACGGTCTATCTCAAAGGATTGTCTGTACCGGTCATCCTGAATATCACCAGTGGTGAAACAGACACCACTACCCTGAGTCAGGAAATCGACAGTCGTCTGGATCTGCGTATTCCCCGGCAGGGACCTGCCAGCCCGGTGGTGTCCATACCGTCAGAAAAAATTGCCCTGCATGACGCCACTCTGCAGGCCTTTCTGGACGGTGTGCCACCGGATGATCCCGCCATCCGCCGCCTGAAATTCTCCGGTAACGTCCCGGACACCACCATCTGGCAACACGGCGATGATCTTCTCGTGCGCTCACGGGCCATGCTGCGGGATGAATTTGAACAGACGCTGGCATCGGCTGATGGTACGCGGCTGTGGAAACTGCCGGTGACCCCCTTACTCACCTTCTCCGTGAATGGTCAGTCCGTTCACGTCACCCCGGAACTGGAGTAAATCATGAGCGCAGAACAAGAACAGGACACAGCCGCAAAATCCGGCAAAAAGCTGTCAGCCCTGCTGGTTATGGGGGGCGTGATTATCATCGGGGGCGGATACCTGCTGCTCACCTGGCTGTCCCCCGAAAACGCTGCATCGCTCTCGTCAGTCAATATCAACAGCACAACGTCCGGCGGCGGACGGAACGTGATGGAGACACAGCACTACCGGGATTTACTGCGGGCTGACAATGAACGTGGTGCTGCAGAAGCGTTACGTAATAACGAGACGTTTATCGCCAGTCTGCCCCGGGGACTGGATACCGATACCGGAAACGATCAGAAAAGGGATAATCCCCCCGATGATCAGTCAGGCACTTCCGGGCAAAACGCATCCCCTCCTCAGGAAGATCAGACGGCCCGGGAAAAACGGCGTGAGGCATTACAGAAACTGCTTGCCCGTATCAACACACAGCATCAGGATGCCCGGCCACCGGTAGTGGCAGCAGCCATGTGGAGCACCACCGGCGCGCCCGGGACAGCCCCTCATGCGTCACCGTCCGGTACCGTTACATCACAGCATCCCCGTCTGCAGGAGACGAGTCTGGCAACACCGGCTACACGTCAGGGGATCCAGCTGATACCGGCACTGACCCGCGTACCGGCTTACATCGACACCGCAGTGGACTCTGACAATGCGGTCTCCCGCGTGGTGGCCTCCGTACCTGCCGGGCCATGGGCCGGAGCCGTTCTCTACAGCCAGGACGCCAGACTCGCAGGTCAGGGAATGGATATCCACTTTGACCGGATGATGTGGCGGGGCATGTTTCTGAAGGTCAATGCATATGCCCTGAATGAACGAACAGGAATGTCAACCGTGGCCAGCGACGTGAACCACCGCTGGTTTAAGCACATCGTTCTGCCGTCCGTACTTGGCGGGGTGGGCAATGTCGGAAGTCTTTACAAAGACGCCAACACACAGATCCTTCAGGGAAACTACGGCAGTATTACCGGCAGGGTGGGAATGCCTGATGGAGAGGCGCTGGCCGGCGTCATTGCAGGTGGCATGGCCGAACGGGGCAGCCAGCTGCTGACCCGCCAGGCAGAGAGCGAACCTTACCGTCAGGTGACAGTATCACGGGGCGAGGTCGTCTCCATTCTGTTTGTTGAGCCGGTCATGAGCAACGATATCAGTACGCCGTCCTCCGGCACTGCCCCTTCTGAGTCCCCCTCCTCCGGACGTCCGCTCACCCAGGCGGAGGCAGAGCACCAGGCCTCTGACAGGATCCGGGCGGCGGTCCTCCGTAAACAGAATGAAATGCAGCAACGCTACGGCATACAACAGGAAAGTTATCCATGAAAAACGAACATGAAGATCCCGGCAGCTTTGGCGAAACGACGGCACCGGCATCCGGCAAATCCTTCCTGAAACGCCAGTATATGGGATACAGCCTGCCGGTCTGGGCCGGCTGTGCCCTCATCATCCTGGTCGCCATCTGGTACAAGTTTCTGCGGACACCCTCAGAGCCCCCTGCAGATGCAGGCTTTGCTGTCACACCGCCCGCTGCTGAGAGCTGGGCAGAGCCCATGACCATGACGGAGTCCGGGAGCGGAAACAACATGCCCGCACCGCCGGTTACCCCACAGGCAGACATGCAGCAACTTGCCCGTGATCTGAAAGCAGAGCTGGACAGACGGGATGAGGAAATCCGGCGCACCCTGACCATGCTGAAGGACAGTATCACCACCCTCAGTAACGCCATTCAGAAGGATGAGGCCTGGGCACAGGAAACCCGTCAGTTGCTTGAGGAGACCCGTAAGCAGGTGCATACCCTACAGATGCAGGGAGCACTGCCAGCCCCGACCGGGAATAACAGACAGCCTGCGAAAACCCTGCCTTCACCTCTGCAGGGCATGAAAATCATGTCGGTGGAGAAAGGCATGGCCTGGATCCGCTGGCAGGGCAGTGCCTGGGCAGTACGGGAAGGCGACAGTCTGGGAAACATCACCATCACCCGGATTGACCCGTCCAGCCGGGCAGTCATCACCTCTGCCGGTACATTACGATGATGAGCATTGATGCCCTGACAGCCATAGAGAACTTTGCCAGCGGTATTTTCAGTGCAGGCATGGAGTTTCTCTTTACCTGGGGAGAGCTGCTGGGGATTATCGGCCTTATCGGTCATCTGATGCGCGCCCGGGCAGAAGGACGTCGCAGTATGGGACCGGGAAAATTTATTGCCGGTATCTTCATCTGCGGCATGCTGGTCAGTCTGCCCTCAATGATCAATGCCGGTGGTACCCAGATGGGCTTCAGGGCAGATTCTTTCGCCCCCATCGCATACGTGCAGCCGGGCTCCTTTGGTGCCGCTGCCGGTGCCGTCAATGCCATTCTCTCACTGGCAAAACTGGCCGGCGTCGGTTTTGTCATGAACGGCATATCCATCTGGCGCAAATCACTGCTGGACGGGCACACCGCCCTGAGCGCCAGTGAATCCATCAGTAAAGGGAACGTCAAGTTTGTGGCCGGCGTTCTGCTGGTTTTCAACGACCGGGTTATCGATGCCACTCTGGCAAGCCTCGGTATCGCCTTCTGACCCCTGTATTTTTTCAGTAAATCAATCTGTTAATAAAGGAGACACTATGTCACGACTTCGTGCCATGGCGGCGCGTCTGCGCGCTGCATCTGTTTATGTTCAGTTATGCCTGATGGCCTGCCGTGACCGGCTGGTACGCCTGTTACTGCTGCTTCCCGTGATGCTGCTGCCCCACACCGCAATGGCAAATACCCTCTTCGATATGATTAAAACCGTTGGCGATGGTGCCAGAGGCTCCAGCAGTTCGTTTGTGGCTATCGGTCAGGTTATTGGCCTGGTGCTCTTTATCGGCGGCCTGCTTGGCCTCAAACAAATCGGTAAAAAACCCGGTGCAGGGCTGGCCTGCCTGCTGTCAATTCTGGTCGGCGTCTGCCTTGCCGTCGTACCGGAACTGATGGGCAGCGGACAGAAAACGCTCGGTCTTTCTCCGGTTTCAATCAGTTAATCCGCAAAGGCACCGGGAAACCGGTGCCGTCTTCACACAATGAGGAGGACCAGACCATGTCCTGTGAGCTACCCCCTTTCACCCTGCTCAGAACAGAGCACGGCAACGTGATTGCCCGCGACAACCGGGATAATCAGGAGTTTGTGTTTGCAGAGTGTTACTCCACCGCTATAGCAGCACTGATTCTGGCTGCCGTCACCCTGTATACAGAGAGAAAAGCGTATGAAAAAGACCCCGCCACTCATCGCCCCGGTCCGGGAACGATGGCTTTTCCCGCTCCCGCAACCGGACACGGTATTCAGCGGTGAAGCCCTGTTACCACCGCCAGTGCTCTCAACAGAGGGACGCTGCCCCTGCTGTCGCAGGACCGTCACCCACCGCTTCATTCTGGAAGATTCATGGCCATTACAGCAGATGGCTGACACCTGCCGGGATACGATCGTCCTGCTGGAAAAAAACCTCACCCGGGTGATGCGCCTGAAAAAACGTCCGGTACCGGAAAACGCTGACGAAAAAAAGAAACACACCCGAACCCTGCAGGATGCGGAGCGGTCCCTGGCACAGGCCCGCCTGTCGGCCAGACGACTGGCCCTGCGTCATGTGGAAAAGTCGCAAATCGTCACAACGGATGCACTCAGCGAAAATGAAAGTGACCTGCTGCAGCCGGAAGGCCCGCCCTTTCATCTCTGTGCCTTCTGCCACGCCTGGCACTGTCTGAACGGCTACGCTGCCGCACAGGGAGTGATGGTCTGGCTCCCCGATTTGCATCCGGCCTCGGTGGTTGCCCTCAATGCGCGGGCACTGCAGGAGATTTTCAGCGATAACCGTCAGCGGGTCAGGCAGGGACGGGCAGTCCTGAATGCCCTGGTACAGAACCGTCTGGCCGTTGAGGAGAAATTCCGCACCTGGCGTCCGGCGGATTTTGCTGATGCCCTGCGCCGCTGGCCGCCGGCACAGCGTAAAACGTTGAGGGAGAAAATGGACGGGGTGGCGCTCATTCTGCTGCCGGATTCGTTTCCTGACAAAAAGTACGTCATGTGACACACACCGGTGCCGGTGACGTTCTGCCGGATATCAGTTCTCCGCAGATGCATTCCGGCACTTTATTATCCGGTCGCTGACTGACGATATTCCGCCTGACGGAGATGAAAAAGAGATTGCCCGGTTCATTCGCCGACAGCAGTTTATTTATCCGGGTGTAATCACACAGAAATAGTAAGCGTAAACTGACCGCCGTATGTAGCCATCAGACGAGAATTGGTAACTTAGACGCCCATCTGATATAGACGGACATCTAAGTATGGAATTACAGGACTGGCGAAAAGAACCTCGTAAAAACTATTCGAATGAATTCAAACTTCGTATGGTGGAACTGGCATCACAACCTGGAGCTTGTGTTGCACAGATTGCACGTGAAAATGGCGTCAATGATAATGTTATTTTCAAATGGCTCAGGCTCTGGCAGAACGAAGGGCGTGTTTCGCGGCGTCTTCCGGTAACGACCTCTTCTGACACTGGCGTTGAATTATTACCTGTAGAAATAACGCCGGATGAGCAGAAAGAACCTGTGGCGGCCATTGCGCCGTCTTTATCCACTTCCACTCAGACCAGAGTCAGTGCCAGTTCCTGCAAGGTGGAATTCCGTCACGGTAACATGACGCTGGAAAATCCATCGCCAGAGCTGCTCACAGTGTTGATCCGTGAACTGACCGGGAGGGGAAGATGATCTCACTCCCATCAGGTACCCGTATCTGGCTCGTTGCCGGCGTTACCGATATGCGTAAATCCTTCAACGGACTGGGAGAACAGGTACAACATGTGCTGAATGATAATCCCTTCTCCGGTCACCTGTTTATCTTCCGTGGCCGACGGGGTGACACCGTCAAAATTCTTTGGGCTGATGCTGATGGTCTGTGCCTGTTCACCAAACGCCTGGAGGAAGGCCAGTTTATCTGGCCTGCGGTACGTGACGGCAAGGTATCCATTACCCGCTCGCAACTGGCAATGCTCCTCGATAAGCTGGACTGGCGTCAGCCAAAAACATCCAGCCGTAACTCACTGACAATGTTGTAAAAAACTCCTGACCGCATTATAAAAACGGTCATGAGTCAGAAATACCTCATTCGCATCGCAGAGCTGGAAAGGTTGCTCTCTGAGCAGGCTGAAGCCCTCCGTCAGAAAGACCAGCAACTGAGTCTGGTTGAAGAGACGGAAGCCTTCCTGCGCTCTGCACTGACACGTGCCGAAGAAAAGATCGAAGAAGATGAACGGGAAATAGAACATCTGCGGGCTCAGATAGAAAAACTGCGCCGGATGCTGTTCGGTACCCGTTCTGAAAAACTGCGTCGTGAAGTTGAACTGGCTGAGGCTCTGCTGAAACAACGTGAACAGGACAGCGATCGTTACAGTGGGCGGGAAGACGATCCTCAGGTTCCCCGCCAGTTGCGACAGTCGCGCCATCGTCGTCCGTTACCGGCACACCTTCCCCGTGAAATACACCGCCTGGAGCCAGAAGAAAGCTGTTGCCCGGAGTGTGGCGGTGAGCTGGATTATCTGGGGGAAGTCAGCGCTGAACAGCTGGAACTGGTGAGCAGTGCCCTGAAAGTGATCCGCACAGAACGGGTAAAAAAAGCCTGTACAAAATGTGACTGTATTGTTGAAGCACCGGCGCCGTCCCGCCCGATAGAGCGTGGTATCGCGGGCCCCGGATTACTTGCCCGCGTGTTAACGGGAAAATACTGCGAACATCTGCCACTGTATCGTCAGAGTGAAATCTTTGCCCGCCAGGGTGTCGAACTGAGCCGGGCCTTACTCTCCAACTGGGTTGACGCGTGCTGCCAGTTAATGACACCGGTGAATGATGCCCTGTACCGTTATGTAATGAACACCCGCAAGGTTCACACTGATGACACACCGGTAAAGGTACTGGCACCGGGTCAGAAAAAGGCGAAAACAGGGCGTATCTGGACGTATGTCCGGGATGATCGCAATGTGGGTTCGTCATCTCCTCCAGCGGTCTGGTTCGCGTACTCGCCGAACCGGCAGGGGAAACACCCGGAGCAACACCTCCGCCCCTTCCGGGGTATCCTGCAGGCGGATGCGTTCACAGGTTACGACAGGTTGTTCAGTGCAGAACGTGAAGGTGGTGCACTGACAGAAGTTGCGTGCTGGGCCCATGCCCGGCGAAAAATCCACGATGTATACATCAGCAGCAAAAGTGCGACGGCAGAAGAAGCCCTGAAGCGAATCAGTGAACTGTACGCCATCGAGGATGAAATACGGGGATTACCGGAGTCAGAGCGTCTTGCCGTCAGGCAGCAGCGAAGCAAAGTGTTACTGACGTCGCTGCATGAATGGATGGTGGAGAAGAATGGTACGCTGTCGAAAAAATCCAGACTGGGCGAAGCGTTCAGCTATGTACTGAATCAGTGGGATGCCCTCTGTTATTACAGTGATGACGGTCTGGCGGAGGCGGATAATAATGCTGCGGAAAGAGCGCTTCGTGCAGTCTGTCTCGGAAAGAAAAACTTTATGTTCTTTGGCAGCGATCACGGCGGCGAGCGTGGAGCACTGTTGTACGGGCTGATCGGCACCTGCCGTCTGAACGGTATCGATCCGGAAGCGTATCTGCGCCATATCCTGAGCGTACTGCCGGAATGGCCTTCCAACCGAGTTGACGAACTCCTGCCATGGAACGTAGTACTCACCAATAAATAAGCGTCAATACGGTGCTCCGTTGACGCTTACCAGAAATACGCCCCTGCCCCTCAACAGATTATTTATCTTCTCTGCTGTTTTTTCATGCCACATCCCCTGCTGTGGCATCAAAAAATATAAGACCGTGATGATTCATCCTTACCGGAGTGCCCCATGCCATGAATATCAACCGCATTATTTTTGCCATTGAAGACTGTATCAGTACCCTGTCACGGTATTCCGTTTCCGCATTCTTCCCCGATTACTGTGATCTGCACACCGTCATCGGTCTGGACCAGCAGGACCGCGAACGCCGCCCCTGGCTGAAAGCCCCCTACATTGCCACCACAAAACAGGGGTATTACCTTTCCGTCTTTGAAATCAGCGGTGCCCTGAAAGAAATGGATGAAAACCCGGACCAGACGGCCCCCGGGACACTGGAGTCACTGATTGCAGCACTGGCTGAGCGAATGAACACGGCCTGGAAAAATTCCGGCCACAAAATCAGTTTTGTTTTCGAACGCGATCCGGAGCGTGGAAGGGATGAAATCGAAGCCATGCTCTTACCCCAGCGAAAATCCATCGCACGCACGGGGATCCTGCTTCAGGACGTCCTGGATGAAAAAGTCACCACACTCACCCCCTGGCTTGTCCGGGAGCGCTGCTGGCTGACCGTCTGGAGCTCTGAAGAACTGCTGAGCCGGACCGATCGCAAGGACCATCAGACCCGTGTCAGGAAACTAGCTGAACACGCTCCGCCAGCCCGTTTTGCGCAGGATCCCTGGCGCTGGACACTTTCCGCCCTCAAAATACGGCATGACGCCTTACTGGACACGCTGGAGCAGGCCCTGACACATGATTCTGATGGCCTGCTGATTCGCCTGATGGATATCCATGAAGTGGGACGGGAAATCCGCCGCCAGCTGGAGCGCAACAGTACACCGGCAGTATGGCAGCCTCATCTGCCTGAAGATGCCCGTCCTGCCGGCTGGCGACAGGGCGGGGATACCTCTGTATTCCACGCACCGTCGCTGAATCTGCAGTTATTCACCACACAGCCTGAAACACACGGCAGCCTGATTCAGGCCGGTGAGCTCTGGCACGGTATGGTCGCCATTACCCTGCCCCCTCAGAATCTGCGGACATTCAACCAGCTGGTCAGGGATGTGCCCCGTGCAATCCCCTGGCGTATCCGGATGGATCTGATGCCCGACGGCATGAAGGCGCTGGGGGTCAAGAAAACCCTGCTGACCTACAGCAGCTTTATTCCTCCTCTCCGGCCCATGTATGACTCGGTAATGATGCTGAATGACATCAACAAGCATGATCCGGTCTGTATCATGACCATTGTTGCCACCACATGGGGAAACAGCCGGGAAGTCTGTACCCGTAACCAGGCTCTCCTGAAATCTGCGCTGGAAGGCTGGGGGGTATGCGGCACCACCACAACCTTCGGTGATCCGAGACGTGCCTGGGTGAACACGGTTCTGGCAGCCTCCCACAGCTCCGGCCCGATCCCCCTTTACCCGCCCCTTTCACACGCCCTTTCCCTGTTTCCCCTGAACAGGGCAGGCTCTGTCTGGCGGGGACAGGGAAATCTGATGATGCACACCGAAGACGGCTCTGCATGGGAGGTGGCGCTGGCGTCATCACAACAGAACAAGCACACGGAGCTGACACCCGGCGCACCCGGTCTGGGCAAATCGGTACTCATCAACGCACTGTCGGAGATCCAGATAGCCTCAGCCCAGAAGAATCTCCCTTTCATTGCCTATATCGACAAGGGATTCAGTGCACAGGGACTGGTACAGCTTATCCGTGACAGCCTGCCTGAGCAGAGAAAGGACGAAGCCGTGGGGATCATTCTGAGTAATGACCCGGACCACACCCGCAACCTGTTTGATGTGATGTACGGGGCCAGAAAACCCGTCACACCGGAAAAGAACTTCATGGTCTCCGTCCTCTGTGCATTGTGTGTGGATACCGGCACCGGTCAGCCCTGTAATCCCGGCGACACCCGGCAAATCATCAGCAGCCTGGTGGACCTGGCCTTCCGGGAATATGGCGAGAATAACCCCAGACTTTACCGCGCAGGTACGGAACCCCTGGTGGATCTTGCCCTGGAAGAGAGCGGCATCGCTGAACAACATGATGCCGGATGGTGGAATGCCGCCACCTGGTTTGAAATCAGGGACATGCTGCATATTGCAGGGAATATCCCCGCCGCCCAGCGGGCACACTACCAGGCCATGCCCCTGCTGGCTGAAATGTCCGCCCTGCTGGGACAGCCGTCCATCCGGGATGTGTTCGGCACCGTTCAGCGTGATAACTCGGAAGAGCGGTTGCTGGACTACATCCGCCGTGCCCTCGATCAGGGACACAGTGACTACCCGATGATGTCCGGCTGTACCCGGTTTATGCTCAGCCCCGACACCCGCGTGGTCGCCGTTGATCTGAACAATGTGGCCGGGGACAAGACACCTGCCGGACGTCTGCGCACCGGTATCATGTATCTGCTGGCCGGGCAGATCGCCGGCGGGGATTTTGTCCTGCCGCAGTATCAGGAGGAAATACGGAAAAATCTCGACCCACGCTACCATGAGGTGATTTTCCGCCGCATTGAACAGCTTGATCAGGAGGTCAAGACCAAAGTCTATGACGAACTGCACAATGCAAAAGGGATCAACTTCATCTGGGAAGCCCTGGACACCCAGGAGCTGGAGCAGCGTAAGTTCGGGATACGCACGGTGCTGAGCACCCAGCTGCTGCAGCATTATCCTCCGGCCGTGCTCAAATCCGCCAACACCCTGTGGCTGCTGCGTTACCGCCCTGACGAAATTCCGTTCCTGCGGGATAACTTTGGCGTCCCGGAAGTCACACTGCGGCGCTTCCTGAAAATGCCGGAAGGGGCCGCACCGGACGGCAGCGGTGTCCCGGTACTGGCTGTGTTCCGTGTAAAAAACGGCACGCTGGCCCGGATCCTGAAATTCACCCTCGGTCCACTGGAGCTGTGGGCACTGAACTCCTCTCCTAAAGACAGCGCCCTGCGACGTGCGCTGACGCAGGAGGTGGGGTCACTGCGGGCACGCCAGATCCTGGCCGAACACTTTCCCCGGGGTTCAGCCACCTCACTGATAGAACACCGCGCCCGCACACATGACAGTGAAAACGTCATCCATGAGCTGGCAGCAGAACTCATCCGTAAGCAGGGATATAACCTCTGATGTACAGCATTCATATCACCCCCCGCTGCCGGCGTCCTGCCCGGGGACAGGTCTTCCTGAAAACACTGCGCGTGGACGGTGACAGTTTCAGCTTCACCCTGCCGTCCGCCTGCTTCACACTGCGACCGTCCCCCAATCCCCGGGTCATTTTTGCCAGTGACAGACGGGCTGACGGGGAGATGAGTGGTATTCGCCTGGCCCTGCCCGGAGAGACAGGCACGCTGATAACAACGGCCACCTGGCAGGTTAACGTGCCGGAGCGACCGCCTTTTGATATACAGCATGTCATTCACTGGCTTCTGCCCGCACCACTCACTGCGCTGATGTCTGACAACACCTGGCTGTGGCCGGATGTCCCCGGCACACCGGCACTCACAGCCGGAGACTGGCCGGTCATGGAAAGCGACACCCCGACACTGAAACGCGTGAAGCGTCGTACCTTCACGCTCATCGATAACCGTAACCGTCAGGGATGGATCACGCGCCGCTTCCAGTGTTTCCCGCTGGCTCCGCTGCCGGAATCACTCAGTCATCGCGTACCAGACATCCTGTATCCCCCGAAAACGGAGAAAAAAGAATGCAAAGACAATCTGCAACCACACTGCTTGCACTCCTTGTAGGCTGTGCGGTTATCCCTGCCACCCATGCCTACTCTGTGAATGTTGTGTCCAGTCAGCCGGTCACCCGACAGATCATGCCGGAGCTGGCCACCATACAGGGCATCATGGAGGAAATGGTCCGTATGCAGACGGCCACCGGCACAGCCATCACCCAGAACTCAGAAAAACTGGCCACCGTCATTGCCCAGGACGGGCAGGCCACCCGTCAGCAGATGATATTCAGTAATGAAACACACCGCCTCGAGGAGGCCAGGAAAAGCTTCAGCGTGCCGGACTCCATCTGCAGTGAATCCGCGTCCGGCATTGCAGCAGAAAGCCGCCGGGCAGCAGCGTCTGCAGCGGCACGTCTGAGTCAGGGGGGAGGGGTCAGCAGTAAACCCATCCGGGAACGTCTCTCCCGGGCTGCGGACTCCCCGGTCCGCGAGGCGTATGATAGTGCCGGCATCCACGCCGGTTACTGCACGGAAGCGGAGTATGCCCGCTTTGGCGGAACTGATGTCTGCCCTGCCGTGGGCGATCTGCCGGGCGGAGACAGCCAGGTACGATCGCTCTATCAGGGCGCAGGCACAGCAGATACCCCGGCCGCTCTCACCTGGGATCAGAAACAGATTGATGCCGCGACGGCTTATATGAAAAACACCGCCAGACCGTCAGCGGGTCGTGCCCCGGGGAAAGGAGAAGTGGGCACACAGACCGGGCGCACGTATGTGGGTCTGCAGAATGAATACAACGGCATCATCGATGCCGCCTCTCATCCGCAGCTGTCACTGATTGCTGACAGTACCCCTAATGAAGCCACCCGTGGGGCACTGACTGAAGCCCTGCAGTCACCGTCAGCTGCGGCATATTTTGACCGGACCGCATCATCAGAAGCCCGCACCCGTGGCCACATGAGCCAGCGGGAGTTTGAGGCCTTTGAAGCCGGCAGACGGTATGCCAACACCGACTGGCAGCAGGATCTGCAGGGCATGGAAGGCGATAACCTTCTCCGTGAGCTGCTGCGCACCACCGCCCTGCTGAACTGGCAGATGAACGATCTGAAAGAGCAGATTCGTCAGGGTAACGTTATCGCCGGGCAGCAACTTGCGCTGGCCGCACGGCAGTATTACGGACAGCGCCTTGGCGAACTGTCACAGGCCATGAGCCAGGGGAGCGTAAGATGAAAGACGACAACAGCATCGACGAAAAAAAACCGGCCCCCCGTCTCCGCCGCATCGGTGATATAGGGATAAATCTGTTCGCACCACTGGCCGAAACCCGCTGGATGCTGCGCAGCTGCCGCCATATGCTGGACCAGCATAAAACGCGCCTGAAGCGCCTCATGCCCGACCGGCAACCGGAGAGTCCGGTCTGTATGACCTGGGAGGAAGCGGTCAGGGCCAGCGGACTGACGGTCGACGAACTGGACCGGCGTCTGCGACGTCGCAGGATGTTCTGGCGGACAGGATTCTGGCTGATGATGATACCGGTACTTCTGCTGTGTGGTATGGCCCTTGCGGCCACCGCACTGCCGGTCATCACCCTGATACGTATCCTGGTCTGCCTGTTACTGATGAGTACCATTGCAGCACTGTGTGCCTCAAAAGCCCTGATTGCGTCATACCGCCTCTGGCAGCTGAATGAACGTCGGGTCAGCGAGGACGAACAGGGCACATTCCCCGATTACCTGCAGGCCCGGCACGGCTGGAAACAGGCCACATGGCTGGCCATTACCCACCGGCAGTACTGACTGTCCGGTCTGCAATTTCTTTTCCTCATTCCGGGGGCTGATGCCCGGGCATCCCCTTCGGTTCCGGAGTTACCGTGAAAATCATACCCAGAGCACTGAGTGCAGGTCTGGCGCTGGCTGCCGTACCTGCACAGGCTTTCGTCACCTATCAGGACATTGTGAGTGCCGCCACCAATCCGGATGACCTGTCGCGCCAGGCACTGGTCACCATTTTTGGTGATGTGGTCACAAATCCCCTGACAGCCAGCAGCAACACCATCATTGGCAACCTGTTCATGGTGTTTAACGCAATTATCGCCACGATGGGGATAGTCTGGTTTCTGTTTATTGGTATCCGTCATGCTGTCCGCACGGGACACCAGGGCAGTGTCTTTAACAACGGACGGGACGTCGTCGGCATACTCAGTGTCGTGAGTGGATTTTTGATGATTGTGCCCACCGCTTCCGGCTGGAGTCTGGCGCAACTGGTCATGCTGTGGGGCGCATCCATCATGGGCATCGGTTCCGCCAATATCATGGTTCAGACAGCGGCAGAAAACATTGCTGAAGGCTATTCAATGACCGTACAGCCAGTTCATGTCTCCACCCGCACGGCAGCACGGGGAATTCTGGAGATGGAACTGTGCAAACACGCCATGAATACGGGCCTCAATGACTTTAACCGTACCGCACGTTCATCCACGCCGCCCATGAGCGAATCCTCACGGACAGAGAATGGCAGATATACCGTCACCGTCTCAAATGGCAGCGCCACCTGCGGGAGTGTGAGTCTCTCCGTGAAAGGAAACGGCAGTAACAAGCAGTCCGCGCTGGCCCATTTTTTCAATCCCTTCATTGAAACGGAATATCAGGGGGTTCTGACGGCACAGCGCTCCGCCATGGATACCATGCTCCGTGACCTGGACAGCGCGGCGCAGGAATTTGTGTCGGCATACCGGACCCGGCGCGACACGGGTAACGGCAACCTGCCGGATATTGAAAGCCGTATTCAGAAGGCAGCCAACCGGTATGAAGAAACGGTGCAGAAGGCGTTGCCGGCAGATAACGCAGAAACTGAGCGCAGGGAGCAGCTGAAATCCTACCTGACCACCTACGGCTGGGTTGCCCTGGGTGCCTGGTACCAGACCTTTGCCACCGCCAACCAGCGACTGGAAGACCTGGCCAACCGCGCCCCTACCGTGAGTGGCGTCTCGTCACTGGGCGAAGCCGGGGATACGGAATTCCTGAAGGAAGTCAAGGGGGCTTACCAGGCACAGCTGCAGAATTCACCATATACTCCTGCACTGGGAACAAACACTTCATCAACTGAATACAGAACAGCGGAAGCCGCTGAACCTAAAAGCATAATAATGAAAGTATGGTCGGGTGAAAATTTTGCAGACAAAATTGCGACATCCTTATCTGGAACAGGAACATCCTCGGACCAACTAAATCCACTGATAAAAATGAAAAATATCGGTGATTACACTATGGGTATTACTGAAAGCATATGGGCGGGTTATACCACCGTCAGGGTACTTTCCACAGCCGGCAGCAACTCCGTTTTTGGTCGACTGGTCAATGCCGTCAGCGGATTATCTGACGCCGCAAAGGCTTTTCTGGAAGCATCCGCACCACCACTCTACTTCCTGCTGTTTTTGCTGTTCTGTGCCGGCTTTTCGTTATCCATTTACCTGCCGTTTATCCCGTTTATCTTCTGGATGACCGGCATCGGCAACTGGATAGTCAGCGTACTGATTGGATGTGCTGCTGGCCCCCTGTGGGCCGCCACCCATCTGGGAACAAGCCAGGACAGGGGAAGCCGGGCTGCTTACGGTTACATCTACCTGATAGACAGCATGATCAGACCGCTGCTGATGGTGTTCGGATTCTTTTTTGCATCGGTCGCCATCGTGGCCGGCGGCACCATTCTGAATGCGTTGTTTGGCGCGGCTCTGGTTAATGTGCAGGCGGACTCCCTTACGGGGTTATTCAGCATCGCTGGATTTTTGCTGATTTATGCCCGAGTCTGTACCACACTGGTTGCAGCCGTTTTTGCGCTTCAGGCTTATCTGCCTGACCATGTAATTAATTTTCTGGGCGGACGTGACGGCGTTAATATGCTGGGGAATATGGTTTCTTCAGTCAAAGATATTATTGCCGGAGGTAATACCAATATGCGCAGAACACCTGGCGTTCGTGAAGAAAAACTGAAAAATGTTAATGGAGATGATAAAGACGGAATAAAACAATAAATAAAAATATCGAAAAACCAATAAAACACTATTGCCATATTCACCTGAAGAGATTAAAATATATTCAGGTGAATATGGGGGTTTATTATGAGTACAACAAAAAGCAGATATCCTTCCTGGTGGCCATATTATTACCTTGTTCGCAATGCGTATTTCATATTTGGCATACCATGCTTATTATTTTATGCTTTTTTCGGAACACTAATTGTTCATGATTCAGCCTTATCTCAAACAATGGATTTTATTTTTGCATATGGATGCTGGGCATTAATAATTCTCCCATTACTCTGGCTATATCTGAGAACCAGAGCGAAAAAAAAGAAAGTCCAGCAGGTTGTTCAGCAGATAAAAGAAAGCTGTCACTTTGCTCCAACCAGCGATTATGAGCAACTGTCATTCTCGAAGAGTTGTTATTTCGGGATCGACATTAAAAACGGCACCATGCTGTATGTGCGCATTTATCCGAACAATGTGATGGATGTGATTGGTCTGGATATTCACAACTTTACCCGCACGGTTGCTGAAGACGGCAAGCTGGAAATCCACACTACATATGTGAGTCTGCCGATGATCCCACTGGAAATCTCCGGCATCTCATCAAGGACGCTGGCCAACACCATGCACACCATGGCTGCACGTGGATATGAGTACAAGGAACGTTTCCCACAGATGATCCGGTATCGGGTTAAAGAGTGGGAAAAAGTTGCCGGTGTTCCTGTTGCAGAAGTATTTTGAGGTAGCTATCAACTGTTAGACGATAATCCGTCAGCCGGTTTTCTCTGAACCGGCTTTTTCTTTTCAGGCAGAATGCCTGTCTGCCGTCTATCTCAGGACGCCGCATGGAGTCTCTATGTTTTCCCCACAAATTCTTAGCACTGTCTTGCCCACTGTAGACAAAATCAATACAATTCTGCATATCAGTTATCTATAAAAGATAACAATATCATTATAAATAATTATCATATCCACACACTCAAGGCAGTACCTAGAAAACATAAAGATAAAATCATGTCTGAATCCCGCAGCAATTTTCCAGCACGACATGGTACTCCATGGAATACTGAAGAGTTACAGCGTCTTCTCGTATCCATAGCGGAGGGCGTCTCGCTAAAAAAACTTACTCAAACACATCAACGATCGTCCGGGGGAATACGTGGAGCAATCAAACGCCTGCTTCCTTCTGAGTTTCTTGAGTTCAACGATATAAACACGGTGAATGACCTCAGCAATTACTTCAACAAGATTCCTCGCCAAGAACACAATAGTATCATCAATAATTTAATATCATTGAGCACTGCAAAAACAATTGCTCATGATAAAGTTGAAATACAAAAGAATAGTTTTAAACAAAATACCCCACTCCCCCTCTGCCAACCCAATACAGATTTTAAAGATTATATAGCCGATGAACATGATGTCATTATGCTAATTCATTCTGCTATCGAAAGTTTATCTAATAAACGACATCAATATATTCTTCTAATGCGACTCGGCACAGATGATTCACCTCATTCTCTGGCAGATATTGCCGTCAAATTAGGAATTTCCCGTGAAAGGGTAAGACAACTTCAGGAACGAGCCCTTGGCTTACTAGCTGCTAAATCTCGCTATGAAGGGACACCTGGAGCTTGCCTTAAAGCCCTTATTAACTCAATAGGTAATTCACCATATGATATAGCAGTATGGATTTATCGTATTGTTCATCGGGATTTCGTTACATCCTCTGAGTTAGCCGCCAAATTCATCATTTTTGCCGCAGGCATTCCTAAAGCAAGACGAGATGAAATAAAAAATTCGCTCTCATTAATATCACAATTACAAAAGCAGAAGTTACGTGAACGAAGAGCAGAATTAGCACACGCTCACGCTCAGGAAAGAGCCCGAATCAAGAAAGAAAGAGTTGAGTTCATATTCAGTAAATGGCTAGACAATACACATTGGCCAAAATATATCGCACCTCCTCCCCCCGTAGAACAGCTATGTTCACAGAGAGCGGTTAATGATACTGACATATCTGGATTCTTTTACTCTCAAAAATTAGGTCGTACAGTCCAGTACGAATCAGGGCTTGAGTTTAAAATAATGAATCTATTAGAATGTTGCGATCAGGTTCTTTTCTATCAAGAACAACCATTTTCTATTCCATATTGTTTTAAAAACAAATCAAAAAAATACTATCCAGATTTACTCATTGCGACAGTTGATGGTCGGTGCCTACTTATGGAAGTGAAGCCAACAGACCGAATGACCTTGAGTCTCACGAGAATAAAAAGTAATGCAGGTCGCAAATGGGCACATACTCGAGGATGGGGATGGTTGGTCATTAGTGATAGGTTCTCGTTACGTCAGCTGGAAGAACATGCCATCTCAACAAACACATGGAAACTTATAGAGGCTGAACTGAAAACATCAAGGATTTTAGCATGGCGTGAAATGATGGAGTTACGTACACGATACGAGATTCATCGTTTAGATCTTATTGCATATATCATTCAGTCTGGTGCTGAAGTGGATAACTTTTATCGAATTACCCCGAAAATATCTAATAATACATCTAACCAGAGACAACCAAATGAGAGCGACTGTCATAATTGATGACGCACAGGACGGAAAAAATAATAGCTGCCGGACAGCAGCAACCAGCAGTCGTCCGGTAAAAAAGACAAACAAGGCGCATTGAGGTCAGCCTTCGCAACAATCCGGCGGCAGATGTCCTGCCGCCGTGTTGCCCGTTAACGTTTAACTTCGTAGGCTAACGTTGCCACAAACACCGTATTTCCCTGCTCGATACGAAATCCGCAAAGCGAATCCCTCACCATCCAGACAAAACACAGTATCGTCACACAGACGACGATTAACATCATTAAAAACGTTCGTTGTGGCATCGCAGCCCCTCCATTGCCTTTCGGCCGTCATCGGGCTACTATAATGTTGTCTAGGCATTACAGTGGGCCCTGGGTTGATTGATAAAAAAATCGCCTGGGGCTTTCTGCTACATGCCGTCCACAAAACGCTTTCGGCATACAGCCTCAAGCGCCCGCCGCTATTCTAATCGTTTTCCTGTCCGCCACAATCCTTTTCATGCCACCACGTATTTTGTGTCAGGGACAGAAATAAAGCCGGAAAGTGACTACGTGTGCACACATCTGTTTTCCGGGCTGCAGGCATCGTGTTATTTTCTGAAATGCAAAATAATAAAAAACAAGGACACATCATGAAGGATGAAATACACAGTACCAGCATTAACCCGGATGTTGTTGAGCAGTTTCTGGCCCTTATGAATACACATTGTAAATCCTCAGAAGAGGCGCTCACCATGCTGAGTACGCTTTGTTACAACCTGATGATGACATGCGGTATCCATTCCATGGACAGCCAGATGCTCAATGGGCATGGGATATCCATGCAACTTCAGGGGATTGATATTGCCGAAAAGCCAGGCAAGAATATTCACTAACCTGAACAGGGCCTGAAAACGCTGTCTTTTCAGGCCTCTGCAGGCAAAAACTGATGACAACAAAATTTCTGCGTTTGTACCCCACCGATGAAAAAGACAAAAACTCACACCGGGCTTCTCATCATTAAAGATAAAACCCGACGTGTCAGCCTCTACGAAACGCCAACGGCATGGTGTATCAGGGGGCAGGAGTGCTACAGCAAAAGCACTGGACGCCGCTGTGGCAGCCACGACAGTCTGAGCAGACTGCGCCTGGACAGCATTAAGCCTGTTGAATGAGTGGTGGCACCATGAAAGATAACAACACAACCGCCACCCCAGAAACCTGGAAAATGCGTTTTCTGGCCAACGGGACATCCGGCACATGGTTTTACACTGACGACATTGCAGTCACTGACGCGTGGCTTCGCGCGCACCCGGATGATGTGGAGGTTATCCCTCTCTGCCGGATACAGCCCCGCCAGCATTCCCATGAACAACATATTGAAGAACTCCGCGCAGCCCTGGCCCGGATGCTCCATATGCATCATATGATGCTGGAAACCACACATTACCGGGAAAATATCACCGATGCCCGTTGTATCCGTGAAATGCATGAAGCGCCATTACAGGCGCTCAATATTCTGTCCAGATACCCGCATAAAAAGGACGAGGTGTGACGCATGTGGCTACTGATTTTCTGGCTTTCATCGCCCTTTAATGTCTCTTCCGGTGATGCCCGTCAGCCCACACTGGCGGTGCACAGCCAGGCCTTTCATACCGAACGGGCCTGCCGCGATGCATTGCGCGCCATTAAAAAGGAGAATGTTGGCGAATTTTCTCTGCGGGGCGTTTGTGTTTCTGACGGAAATACGAAGGAGGAGGCTGAGAGCTCATGACGGATATTACTGACAGACATACACTTCGCCGTATGTCCTGGTCGGAACTCATCACGGCAGGACAGGAAGCAGAATTTCAGCATGATTACGAGCGTGCCAGAATAGTGTGGTCATTCGCCTTACATGTTGCAACAACCACGATTAACAAAAATCTGGCCATAGCTCATATTCGACGCTGCGATACTTTGTTGCATAAATCAAAGGCTGTACCCGGAAACAACCCGTGTGGTTCCGGTCAGCGAGTCTGAGACCTCAACATCCCGGGTGATGATTGTCATTCCGGACTGACGCAGCCGCTGCACATCTGCGGCAATACGTTGAATACCAAGCCAGAACAGACCATCCAGCGCGGTGACAATTAACCCGCTTTCCAGCGCCAGTTTCAGCCGTGCTGTCGGGGCTTTAACCTGCCCGGCTATATCAGTGAAACAACGCGTCGTCATGCCATAGCTGTCCGCCCGCCGTATTCGCGTCGCAAGACTGTAACTGAAGCTATCCGGCACGCCGGATAAGTCATTCTGCAGACTGTATACACATCCCCGCTGCCGCTCATTGAATACGACTTTTTTCTGGCTGAGCTGCCATTCCCGCCGCACGCTGTCAATCATCTGCGGTGTCCGGGTTAACAGCAGACGAAACGGCAGTTCAAAACTGGTCACATAATCAACATTAAGTAAGGCAATCCGCAGCCGCTCCCTGGCTCCTGCTCCGGTATCATGGCATTCACGCATGACATCTTCCCACTGGCGCATCAGTCGCGGTGACTCATTCCTGGCCCTGAACTGATATTTCTCAATCTGATAATCAATATGTTCCTGCATACCGTCACCGGATATCTGTTGCCGTATCATCACGGATATCAGCGTACTGGAATTCATGCCCTGCGTGAAGTATCACACTGCCAAAAAAAAACACCTGAACGTTATTATTTCGCAATATTAATTGCACCTGTTTTCATAAATAAAAAGGAGACGATGAAATGATAAAATATATCTTTTCACTCACCATTATTTTTTCCGCTTCTCTCTGTGCCGCACAGATTCAGGGGCACGTCATCCGCGTTCTTGATGGTGATACGCTGGAAATATTACAGGACAAAAAGCCTGTCAGGGTCCGTCTGGCTAATATTGATGCACCGGAAAAGAAACAGCCCTTTGGACGCTGGTCAGCCACTCAGCTGAAGGACCTGGTGGCCGGAAAGCCCGTAACCGTGCAATACGCGCAGACAGACAGGTATGGCCGTATTCTCGGCCGGGTCTATACCGCTGACGGCACAGAAGCAAATCGCTGGCAGGTCCGTAACGGCGCTGCCTGGGTGTACCCGGACTACAATAATGACTATACTCTCCCGCCGCTCCAGCGTGATGCCCGCGCCCTGAAGCGGGGATTATGGGCAGATAAAAATCCGGTACCACCATGGACCTGGAGAAAACAGAATAAGAAATAATTATTTGCTGATATGAAGAAAAAAACCATTTCAAAGAAAATAAATGGCAAAAATACAGCATGGAAAAAATTGCCATTTTTACCGCCGCGTTATTTTTAATATTTGCTGTCTGCTGGTCGTAATAAGCAGAATAACAGAAAGGTGTAAAAATGAACCTGGTTGATGCATTTGTCACTAAAGTGATATCCGGACCGTATGAAGAATACGGAAAATGGTGGGTGGATGTAGAATATATTTCCTGGGGAGTTCCGGGTAAAAGCCGGCTCATGTTTGACTCACGGGAACAGGCACAGGAAGTGCAGGAAGGTTTTCGATTTTTAACCTGAGCATATTTTGTTAAAGGGCAGAAGGCGGTGACCCTCTGCCCTTAAGTACGTTTCCGGGATTATCAGTCAACCAGTTCCCGGATCAGTTCCAGGAGAGCTATCACTGCGTTAGCCACAGCAACAACCGCCCTGAGAACGATGATTAACAGGTTAATCATCCGCTTCTCCATCAATGGAGAAAGAACACCGTGGTTTGCCCTTACATTGCCTGTCGCCACGTTTTCTATAGTGTCAGTTATAGACAGTTCTTCTCCGGCCAGAGCACCAAAACCAGCACCACCTGATGTTTTGGCCAGGACTTGCAACCTGTTCATCCCGGTGAACGATATGCCGGAAAGAACGTGCCTCAAAGCTGACACACCGAGTATATACTTATACTGTGCTTGCAGAAATATTATTTCAGCCGTATTATTTCATAGTCAGTTATAGGCAGTTATCTTCCGGTCAGGGCTACCAACTTCGATCCGGAATCGCAAAAAAACCGGCCTCACCAGTCGGTTTTTTTGCGTCTGTACCTCCTCCCCGGACAGCAGTTCTCTCACTCCCGTTGAATATTTCCTGTTGAATTTTACGAAAATACGGCAAATGGATTGATGCGAAGGTAAGTCTCCAGACAAGGCTAACTTGCTGATTATACTTGTTTCAGGCGATATCGCTACTCCCGGAACAATAGACTGTAACGAACAGATTGCGATCAGGTGAATATAACGATATTCTGGTAACGTTAGTTGAAAAGAGACTTCCTCCGGGCCAGAGCCACCCACTCTCCCTGGGATCGCAAAAAAGCCGGCCTCACCAGTCGGCTTTTTTGTGCCTGTCTCTCACCACCTTCTGCTGTTCCTGTGAAAATGCCCTGCTGAATTCAGCCCTGCCCGGTCATTACCGGCGATTGTTCGCATTAATTCCACTCAGCCTCATCCCGAAATTTATCTATTTATCGATGGAGGAATCCTCGTGTCTTACCAACACTCCCCCACAACAGAAGACCCGATGAACATATGGTATATCGTTGGCACCATATGTCTGCTCTTTGCGCTTCTCATCTGGCTCTTTTTACCCGACATCGTCTTTGCCACCTGCCTGATCCTGCACACAATGTGGGGGATGACTGACTGGGGGCCTTTTCACCATTTTGCCGCCCCCCGTTATAACCTGCTGGCCAACACCGCCAACAACGCTGCAACGATCACTTTCAGCCAGTGGCTGGATGTCATGTCACAGACCGTGGGGATCCTCTGGCTGATTCTGCTTCCCATGACGATCGGCTTTCTGTGGATGTGGTTTCAGCATCCGGCCCAGCCCCGCTTCACCCGCAGACCACTGAATATCCACACGCTGCCACATCTGTTTTCATCACTGTCACCGGCGATCGCCCCCGTTCTGGCTGACGGAGACAGCAACAGACTCTTCCACGGACAAAAACGTCCCGAGCGCCGTGTCGCTCTAACCCCCGAAGCCTTTGTGGAGCAGAACAACCTTATCCGCAACATGCAGCTCGATGTTGCGGCCACGCGCCAGTGCTTTATGGCGCAACTGGGCCAGCCTCTGACCACCTGGAAAGACATGGCTCCACATGAAAAAGCACTCTTTGCCGTCTTTGGCCTGCAGTTCTTCCTTGGGGACCGGAAATCGGCTGTTTCCCTGATGAATAACCTCAACCTCTCCTGCAGACTCAAAAGCAAGCGGGACCAGGGGCGTTTCAGCACGCCAGTGTATTCACTGGCCAGAAACGCCTTTATCCGGGTCATAAAAACAGAAGACGCACAACAGTGGCTCAGGCAGCACCGTTACGTTCGCAGCGGTCTTGTCTGGCTTTACGCACATGATTTGCGCCTGACGCCCCCCAACTGGCTGTGGCTCAAGGGCGTTGACCGGACGCTCTTCTATGCCCTTCACCGGGCAAACACCACAAAAGGCTTCATCGAAGGGGCCGGCGTGGTGGCCGTTGCCCGGGCAGAAAATGAAGCCAGCCGTCTCGGCCTCCCCTGCCCGGAACCCTGTGTGGAAGAGGCCATTGAAGGGCTTCGACGGGACATGCTGGGGCTGGGCCTGATATGGGACGAACCTCAGCCAGATCGCGATCGTAAACGTCAGATCAGGACCCGCTGGTCACTCACGGATGACGTGATACCCCGCCGCCATGATAACGACGAAGACACTGACACTGGTGAAACCACCGAAACCACCGAAACCACCGAAACCACCGAAACCACCGAAACCACCGAAACCACCGAAAAACAGCATCCCGCCGACAAGGAAAAAGAACAATGACCATCCACTACACTGCAACACTGAATAATAAACACCTGTCCCTGACCGCCCTGTACCCTGACGGTAATCGGGAGGTGATTGCCATCCTGCCAGTCACAGAACTGGGCGCACTGATTAACCGTAATAACAGGCTGATGCACCTGTCCTTCAGTTCCCCTTTTCGCGAAATAACCGAAACGGTGCTTGTTGATACCGTTGATGCAGAACGTCCCGGACATCACACCGGCAGAATGCTCTCAGCGATTGATGCCTGCCTGGATGCCGAATATGCCGGAAAAGGAAAACATCCCTCCCGGAAAAATGGCTTCTGGCGGACACTGATGTGTGGCTTTATCGCCGGAATTGCTCTGCCGGCGACAGTTGCAGGTTACCACTGGATGAAGGCAGAGCCCCCTTCCACGCTGGCTTACCCTACATCTCAGGAATGGAGAGCTGAACCAGTAACCGACACAGAGACACCACGCCCACATACGGAACATCATGTTAACAGCATCCCGGCCCGCCCGGCTCCCACACAGCAGGAACCTTCTTCTGCCCCCGCTCCGACGGCAGTGACGGAAGAACAACACGTTCAGGCCGCTGAGGCCCGCCGTAATCTGGCCACAGTACTTAAACGCAACGCAGACCGGGGGATGTTCACCATTAACCTGTCCACTGGTCATGAACGCACGCTGTACGCCTTCCTTGACCCCGCATGCATCAACTGCCGTCTGCTGGAACCCGCGCTTAAGCAACTGGCCCGGGAATTCAGCGTGGTGATTTATCCGGTCTCCGTGATTGGCGGGGAGTCCAGTACAAAGCGGACTGCTCCGCTGCTGTGTGAACCGGACTCACAAAAACGGGCGACCGGATGGCATCAGCTGTATTCCGCTGACAGTGGTATGGCCCCCACCGGCGATGCACCGGCCGCACAGGATGGACAGTGTCTGACCGCCGCACGTGCTGCCATCGATGTCAATAACCAGGCTTTCCGCCAGTTCGGTTTTGGCGGAACCCCCTGGGTGTTATCAGATACCGGCTGGCACCTGCCGTCCGGTATCCTGAAAGACGCCACTTCCGTTCGCCTCTTCCTGAAAGCAACAGATAGCGAGGAGTATCACAATGAGCCAGCACCACGTTAATCCTGACCTCATACACCGCACGGCCTGGGGAAACCCGTTGTGGAATGCACTGCATAACCTGAACATCACTGGTCTGTGTCTGGCCGGCAGTATCATTACGGCGCTGATATGGCCACTGGCCCTTCCTGTCTGCCTGCTGTTCACCCTGGTCACCTCCGTGATATTCATGCTGCAACGCTGGCGATGCCCCCTGCGTATGCCCATGACACTCAGCCTTGATGACCCCTCCCAGGACAGAAAGGTCAGGAGAAGCCTCTTCAGCTTCTGGCCCACCCTGTTTCAGTATGAAGCGGATGAAACATTCCCCGCCCGGGGGATTTTTTATGTCGGTTACCGCCGTATCAACGATATCGGTCGTGAGCTCTGGCTGAGCATGGATGACCTCACCCGGCATGTCATGTTTTTTGCCACCACCGGTGGCGGTAAAACAGAAACCACCTTTGCCTGGCTGCTCAACCCGCTCTGCTGGGGAAGAGGCTTTACCTTTGTTGACGGAAAGGCACAGAACGATACCACGAGGACAATCTGGTATCTCTCCCGACGTTTTGGCAGGGAGGATGATATCGAAGTCATCAACTTCATGAACGGCGGAAAATCCCGCAGTGAAATCATTCAGAGCGGCGAAAAATCCCGCCCACAGTCAAACACCTGGAACCCGTTCGCATTCAGCACCGAAGCCTTCACCGCCGAAACCATGCAGTCCATGCTGCCCCAGAACGTTCAGGGCGGTGAATGGCAGTCACGGGCGATAGCCATGAACAAGGCCCTGGTCTTTGGCACAAAATTCTGGTGCGTCCGGGAAGGTAAAACCATGTCCCTGCAGATGTTACGGGAACATATGACGCTGGAAGGGATGGCAAAACTCTATTGCCGTGGCCTTGATGACCAGTGGCCGGAAGAAGCTATCGCACCACTGCGAAACTACCTGCAGGATGTCCCGGGATTCGATATGTCACTGGTGAGAACGCCGTCAGCCTGGACTGAGGAGCCCCGTAAACAGCATGCTTATCTCTCCGGTCAGTTCTCGGAAACGTTCACAACCTTTGCCGAAACCTTCGGGGACGTCTTTGCGGCAGATGCCGGCGACATCGATATTCGCGACAGTATTCACAGCGACCGCATTCTGATTGTGATGATCCCTGCACTGGACACATCGGCTCATACCACGTCGGCACTCGGTCGTATGTTCGTCACCCAGCAGAGCATGCTCCTCGCCCGTGACCTGGGCTACCGGCTGGAAGGCACAGATGCACAGACCCTGGAAGTCAAAAAATACAAAGGCAGCTTCCCCTATATCTGTATCCTTGACGAAGTCGGTGCCTACTACACAGACCGCATTGCTGTGGAGGCCACCCAGGTACGTTCACTGGAGTTTTCCCTGATAATGACGGCGCAGGATCAGGAGCGAATTGAAGGGCAGACCTCCGCCACCAACACCGCCACACTGATGCAGAACGCCGGCACCAAATTCGCCGGACGCATTGTCAGTGACGACAAAACGGCAAGAACGGTGAAAAATGCCGCCGGTGAAGAGGCACGGGCCAGAATGGGCAGCCTGCAGCGCCACGATGGTGTGATGGGTGAGTCCTGGGTGGACGGTAACCAGATCACCATCCAGATGGAAAGCAAAATCGACGTGCAGGATTTGATCAGACTGAATGCCGGTGAGTTCTTTACCGTTTTCCAGGGGGATGTGGTGCCGTCAGCCTCTGTGTATATTCCGGACAGCGAGAAAAGTTGCGACAGTGATCCGGTGGTCATCAACCGCTATATTTCCGTTGAAGCCCCCCGGCTGGAGCGTCTCCGCCGTCTCGTCCCCAGGACAGTGCAGCGCAGGCTCCCCACACCGGAGCATGTCAGCAGCATCATCGGTGTACTGACAGCAAAACCATCCCGTAAACGTCGTAAAAACCGTACAGAGCCTTACCGTATCATTGATACATTCCAGCGCCGGTTGGCAACAGCGCAGACATCACTGGATCTGCTTCCGCAATATGATACAGATATCGAATCCCGGGCAAACGAACTGTGGAAAAAGGCTGTGCACACTATCAATAACACAACCAGGGAAGAACGCCGGGTATGTTATATCACACTGAATCGTCCGGAAGAGGAACACTCTGGTCCTGAAGATATACCTTCAGTGAAGGCGATTCTGAATACTCTGCTCCCCCTGGAGATGCTGTTACCTGTACCGGATCTAACTGCATCCCCGCCCCATAAAAAAAATGTCGCTCAGACACCATCAGGTGGAAAACAAGAGAGTCGTAAAAAAAGATTCTGATAACACCTGTATGGCTGATTTTAATAACAACCTTTACGCGATTATTAATCTCCTCCGCTCACCATAGTAAGCGGAGGATTCAGGATTTCAATCCATCACCAGAGGTACAATAAATGTGTATTAGTAGCCCGGAAGAAAACTCATGGTCTGTTATTTATCGTAAAAATTCCGGAGAAGATATCAATATCACTTCCCTGACGTTTAAAAATAGTCTTCTGGCAGCCCGGACACTGATGGTGCCCGAAAACTATATGATATGCATACTCAGAAACGGGGAGAGGGTCAGACGATGGGACAGAGAAATACTTGCAGGCTCAAACAGATGGTACAAGTGTTCTCCCGATAATTTCGAAATACTGGGTAAGCTCCCCATAATAAATAAAGTCACAACACTGATAAAATCATAATCTACGGATTTTAATCAGTTAAGCTAAATCAGGATGAACGCTTTGATTATGAATTATACATGAAAACAAATATGGGCAGCACAAAAAATGGTGCCAGGGTTCCCCACGTTCGTAATAGATTCACTTCTATGGATATTGGTATGAATTCCCAGATCCTGCCAGACATGCTGATTAATTTTGCCCTTATTAACATCACAGACAGAAAGAACGAGGGTACCAATACCATTGATGGTAACTGGCAGGCCGATGAAGGACGCCGTTACCGGGATAATGTAAGAATCTATTTTTGAGTATGTCAACATAACCTGAGGCAAAGTACCTCAGGTTCCAGTGTAGTAATCAGCCAACCTGACAGTCTTCTGTTAGCCCTACAGATATGTCGTGGAGCTAACCGCGCATGTCAAAGCCGGATTTTTGAAAATCTCTATAAACTTCCGGATTGTTGAAGGCCGGAAATTTAGCTTTATGGGCTGCTGACTTTATCGCTTCGCAATAGGCTTTATCGCCATTACTGGTTGATATTTTTAACGCCGTGCCATCCCGGGAGAATTCCATATGCAACCTGCATTTTTTCCTTTTCCATTTTTGCGGATCATCAAGTTTAGCATTAATTGCATCCCTGATTCCCCGTGCCTGCTCCCCCCATTCATCCTGATCATCCCAACGTCCTGAACTGCAACTACCCAGGGCTGTAGTTTTATGGCAATTTGAAGGATGTAATGGCGCACATCCCGCCACAAAGCTGACTAAAATAGCCAGCATAACGATTTTCTTTACCCCCATATATTGCTCCTCAATCCATATAGATCTCAGTACCATAGCTCTGTCAGAGCAAAGAAAATCTTAACTAATACAAGTTAAGATTTTTAATATCCACTCCTCATCCCTACATTCCAGGTGATGGTGGCGTCCACTCATTATCCTGAACTGGAGCATAAGATGCGCCATGCCCCCCGGATATGCTTTTCTGTTGCCTGATATATTCGTGGTAGTACTGTTCACTACGCTGACGATGTAAATCCACATCCGGGCGGCTGATTACAAAGTGTCCATTTCCGGTTATTCCAGCTGCATTATGCCAGGCCACCATTTCCGCAAATACATCATTAAACTGTTGATATGAGCCTTCCGGTTCAAAACCCATTCCTGGCTCACGATCAAACAATACAGGAGCAATCAGATTCAGCTTATCCACCAGTTCATTTCTGTCCTGATGATGGTAGAACACCACACGGTCCCCATAATCCACACAGACTAACTCGCCATTCCTCCGATCACGAAAACGCACACTGCCATCTTTCTGCAGACGGGCTTCGAGAACGCCAGTGTCTTCATAAAGTGGAGTTCCTCCCGGTTCACAGAGAATCACGCAGCGGTCGGCATTCGTTGTTCGTCGCTTGTCTTTGCGACGATCACGATAATCCCAGCCACGTAACTGTGATAATGCAGCTCTGTCTCCCTGTACCGCCTGTTGCTCCACCCACTGCCGGTAGGACAAAGGATACCACTTACCCTCCGCAATCAGTGACAACCGCTCTTCCTTCACACTCTCCTTCAGCCTGATCAGCGCCTGCATACGCTGCACTTCCGCAATATGGTAATGCAGCTTACGCAATTGTGGATCCCGGAACTGCACACGGATATACGCCTTGCGCCGACGGCAGGCAGCATGAATTTCCCGTAACCGTTCTCCGTAACGTAAGTCGGGTTTACGCCAGTGCTCCTTCCATGCAAGATAACGCGCGCGCAAATCTTCCCGCGCAGCTGCACGGGCTTCACGGCGTTCACGACGCAGTACAGGATCGCGCCGGAAGCCGGGTTCCACTTCATCGCTGGCAGCAAGTTCCGGATTGTAGCGACATTCAGGCTTCACCCGTTCAAATATATCTGCACCTGCAATCTCAAATGGCCCTGCCTGCAGCTCAGCCCTGGATAACGTCAAATCCGGGTGGATACTGCTGGCCTTCACTGGTGTGAGCTCATGATTAAACGCATCCACAATCACAAGACCATGATGCTGTTTCTGCAACATAAGCCCTTTACGCGCAAACATCTCATGGCACGCCTGCCAGCTGAAATTCCCGCCCGCGATCATATCTTCAATCAACGACTCACACTGAACAGTCGTGTACCCCCACAGACTTTCCTTATCAGAAAACAGTTCGCGCTTTATTGCTCCCTGTGGACCTGTCCCCATCCGCATACGATACCATTCGTAATCACTGACAGCCTGAGTACCAAGATTACGTCCCCGGAATCGTTCTCCGGGTATAACCTGAGTAAAAATATCCTTCGGTACAGGCTGCCATCCACCATCCAGATCCTGCATATAATCCAGCGTCATTAACGGCCACACACTGTCTGCACGTACTGGTGTCTGTTGTTTATCAAATCCATCATGCAGTACCAGATGCCCGTGCTGGATCCCCATCCATAATCCAGCCTTTGCCAGAGTTCTGTGCACATCCAGGCAACTTTCCAGCTCACCATTTCTCGCCATTTCCGGTAAGCGTTCGGCAAAATAACGGCAGGCGTACTGTTTCAGACTCTCCGTTTCTGCCACTTTTTCCGGCCGGATATCAACGTTTATGGCTTCCGGATCATAACGACCGGGTGTCCCCACCTGACTGAAAATATCTGTCGGTACAGGCTGATATTCCCCCAGTTTCCGCCCCAGTTTTTCAGCTGTCCATGACGGTCCGAACGAACTGAGTGCAACACCTTCCCGCGCTCTGTCCCAGCCATCCTTCACCACCAGTTCCCCTTCCTGCATCGTGATATACAGACCATCACTGGCCAGCCGTTTATGCAAAGATAACCAGTCCTGTGCTGGCTCTTCACGCAGCCCGGCAATCGACATCTGCGCAATATATTCCCTGAACGTCTGCTTTTTCCCGCGTCGCCAGGCATTACGGCGCTCACGTACCAGCGCTGTTTTGCGCACAATACGGTTGCCGGGTGCATGCACAAAGCAGCCATTATCAGGCGCGAATCCGTGCTTAAGTTCAAGTTCACGACATGCACGGCTGAGTTTTTCCTGGCTCCAGGAAAGCCAGTTAATATAACCAGTTTCAGGATGTACACGATTCACGGCAACATGCACATGCAGATTATCCGTGTCCGTATGAACGGCAGCCACGTACTGATGTTTTGAGAGTTCAAGAGATTTCAGTGTGTGACGCACACAGTCAAAAAGCTGCTCAGGACGCGGGCTTTCATGCGCAGGCCAGGAAAGAATGTAGTGGAAAACGGGGTCTGTATCATTACGGGAAAAAACAGCTTTGTCCGCCTTGTACTGCATCTCTTCAGCAGCTGTTTCCAGTGAATTGCAGTTATGGAAACAGGTTACGCCATAGAAATTTACCCACTGACTGCCGTCTTTCATCACATCAATCAGGGAGACAAATTTTTCGTTACGCAGGCGTGTTGCATAATCAACAAGCCGTCTGAAACGGTTGCGGTGAGGGACATCACTCTTGATTTCGCTGTCTTCTGTGAGCTCATTTTCCTGCACATCATCCCGCACAGACGTGTACGCAATCAGGTCTTCAAAGGAAGACCTGCCGTCACGTCTTTTGTGCGGAATAATGGCATTCATCAGCAGTTATCTCAGCGTCCCATTAAGTCTCTTCGCAGAGCATTGACATATTCAGTAATGGCAACAAGAACCTCTGCATACTCCTTATCACCAGTGCGTTTTCCCTCCACAAACAGATGCTTCTGAAGGCGGCCAAGACGCATAATCTCATCAATCATACGGTCGTCAGTACGGCAGTTAACCACCTTATCCAGTGAAGAGCTTCGTATAAATGTTGAAACCGTCTGTCCACTTGACTCCGCTTTTTCTCTTACGATTTCAGCCTCATCCTCCGTGAATCTCGCCGTGAATTTTACAATTCTCTTCCTGTTCTCACTGCCCGTTCGGGTTTTCTTCTCACTCATGGTCTGCTCCTTACCGGGGTGTCGGGGCAAAGCCCTGACCAGGTGGGGAATGTCTGAGTGCGCGTGCGCGGTCCGACATTCCCACATCCTGTCCCGTTTTTCAGGCCATTATAGCCTGTTATTTTTGTGCATCATAGTCTTATGCAGACGGCAGAGGCAGGGCGCAGCCCTGCCAGGAGTCAGTTTTTGATGATAAAATCAGACTTCAACATGAAACGGAGAGACAGTGCCAATGGCTTCTAAAAAATTTTACTCAGATGATGACATCCAGCTGGCAAAAGCTGCCTTATCGGAATTGCCGGACCTCACCGCTCAACGGAAAACATTGCGTGATTTTCTTGATGCCATTCGTGATGACATCATTATCCTGGTAAGGACAAAGGGTTATACACTGACAGATGTTCGTGACACGCTCAAAAATGCAGGGTATGAAGTAGGAGAGAAAGCACTTCGTGACATTATTCGGGAAGCAGAATCGAAAAAACCATCCCGCCGTTCTTCCTCTAAAACAGCACCTAAAAAGACAGATTCAGGCAGGAAAGATGGCATCGATATGAACAACAATTGATGTGACAATGTCACATTGTGTTCTGAGATTATGATGATTACAGAAAAAAAAGCCCCGGCATAAATACCTGGGCTTTTCTGTTTAATCAGACTCGTGGCGGCAATGCACCAGGATAATGCCGTGCAATAATATCATTCAGTTTTTCAACAAGGTCAGGACGCTTAAAGACAATGTGTACGGTCCCTTTCTGGTAGCCACGCACCGTAAAATATTCCCCTTCTAACAGCTTACCGACATTGTCACCGTTCCCGAGAAATTCACCATACTGCGCCCCGATGCTGCTCCGGAAGTCAGGAACGTTGCGCCCCTCCAGCAGATAAAAAGGACGTACAAGGTCATCCAGTGCCTCCCGTCCGCTGCAGTCCAGCGTCACACGCCCGTTACTCCAGCGGTACAGCAGGTTTTCAATAATGATTTTCTTGCCCAGACGGCAGGGATTATTGGTTCTGTAATCCCATGACAATTTCCGGTAGACATCAATCAGTCCCTGTTCAAATGTCTGCATCTTGCTGGCATTCAGATGGCGAAAAGTTGCCAGTACATTGTCCAGGGTGATTTCAGGACAGGTGTCGCTCATCAGCTGGCTGTTCCACTCATCACGCTGGCATGAACTCATGAAGGTGTACATCCCCGTATCCGCCATCAGGCGGTCCCAGATTTTACGGTCGGCAAGACGGGTGATATTCCTTTTCGCTTCTTCCGGTTTATCCATGCATCGAACGGAGTCAGTCACACAGTCTTCAAACCCGTAGAGAAAAATGTCACCGGAAGCATCGAGCAGAATCCTGCGCGCTGTCGCCAGGCATTCCATCGCCTGCATGAACAGTGCAATACCTTCGTTACGCTGCGCGATGATGCGGTCGATAGCTACAGACGGAATAACATCTGTCGTGCCGGCAGTATTCAGGTCAGCAGTGGGTAAAGTCTGATTCATCACATTGTCTCCTCATCGTCACGACTGCCGGGTCAGCCAGGTCATTTCCCGGAGGAGCGAAGCTCCTTCTGCCGTCCGGGTCTTCGGGGATTTCCCCGCAGTGGACCTTTCCGACGGGGGATGCTCACCACGTCACGGGGCAGTTGTCCGGGGGCAGACGCAAAAGTTTTTGACGCCTGCGGCAAAAAGTTTTGTGGCTGGTACATCTCTCCCCTGGATAACTGAAACGGGATGTGGTCGTGTATGTTCCCCGGAAAGTCCGTCTGCGGAGAACAGGCCGCAGTGCGGCGGCAGACAGGCAGAGATAGCAGCGCCATCAGGCGCAGTGGCCTTACACACCGTCAGGTGTGCAGGGAGCGCCGCATCCGGCGCGACCGGAGAAAACCGACGGCACAACAACGGCATGCGGTGGTCACTGGTACACCACTCCCGCACAGGTGAAAACAGAGAAAACAGCACGACATCAACAATCAAAAAAAGTGAAATTTCTTCACTTTTTCACACTTATTTTTCGCGCTGATTTGGTGATTATGGTGATAAAATAAAGTGAAGTTTTTTCACTTTTTCAAAGGTATTTTATGACCGGCTGGGAACTGCGAATCTGGCGAAAAAGCATGCTCTGGTCACGCGAAAAAGCGGCCAGAGAATTTGGCGTGACACAGAGAACATGGCACGCCTGGGAAAATGCGGAGCAGGTGGATGTCACCGTCTGGAGGACCACCCAGGCACTTTCAGTCCGTGACCTGCTGCCTCACATGCAGGGGATGCACAAGGCAGATATCATCAGGCGACTGGAAAATGAACTGGGGGAAACGGCAGAGGATGTGTGAGCGTAATTCACAGCCTGGCTGAATGCCAGGCTACTGCTCATCAGGAAACAGTTTTTTCAGTTCTTCACCGGAAAGTCCCGTGACCTCCTGAATCCGTTCCGGCGGCCAGCCTATATCCCGAAGCCGGCAGGCTATTTCCCGCGCCACTTCAAGAGCCCCTTGTTTAAAACCCTCGTCGAAACCTTTCTGTATAAGACGTTCTGCAATCGTCATGCTGTTTGCTCTGCTCCTGCTGACCACAAAGCCCGGCATTTTGCCGGGCTTTGTGGTTCTCATCAGTGAGTGATTTTCTTCAGTTCGTCATCGGAAAGTCCGGTAGCCTGCTTAATCTGCTCCGGCGTCATCCCCATTTTCTGAAGCTGGCACGCAATAGCCAGGGCTTTTTCAAGCGCTCCTTCCATGCGTCCTTCCATCCTGCCTTCCTGGCGACCTTTTTGCTCAAGACGTTCAGCGATAGTCATCAGTTTATCCTCATGCTGCGGCAGACGCTCAGCCAGCGCCCGCATAAATTCCGGTGATACAGAGTCCCCTGCGTTAACGATGTAATGAATCAGAACACGCACCTGCTCATCTGAAATTTCCACCATGACCTGCGGGAGTTTGTCCAGCAGCTCCATCATGTCACGATGGCGGATATGCTTCATCAGCAGCGTCAGTGCGGCCATCCGGCGATGGTTCATGATTTCATTGTCATCAACGACAGTGATATCAACCAGCGGAAACGGCTTTGTGTATATTTTAGCCGCAAGTGCCGGATTCTCAAAACAGTCCAGCCAGTTCATGCTGTACGGGTACGGGCTGCGCTCACCATGATAGAACAGTACAGGAATCACCAGTGGCAACGTTTTGTGCTGCTCCAGATGTCTCTGCATCGCCGCCACACTGTAACGTAACATGCGGAAAGGCATGTACAGATTTTCGGTGCTCTGGTGCTCGATGAGCGTATAAACATAGCCATCTTCACCCCCGGTGGTTTTCACGCTCCAGAGGATATCGCTGGCGTACTGATGCAGGTCCGGCTCAACAAAGGTGGCGGGTTCCAGCTTCAGCGTGGACAGGTCGCACAACTGCCGGTACTCCGCCGGAAGATGCAGTTCCAGAAAATCTCTGGCGACGTCGGGATTCGCCAGGAACGACCGGAACGCAGCATCATGCGGCGTGGGCGTCGTGGTGTTTTTCTTCTTACTCACGGTTCCTCCATCAAATCAGCAGCATCGCAGCAATCATCGCCCAAATCCCCACAACCGAGAGGACAGCAATTGCGTTCAAAGCCATGACAACAATAGCCGCGTTCTGAGTCACGGCGTATTTCTTCAGCAATCTCTTCTGCGGAAAGGTAATCAAACTCCTCACGGGCCAGTTCCAGGACCAGTAGATGTTGTTCTGTCGGCAATGTGGCCACAAAATTATCAATAGCAGCACTCAAACGTCGCTGATATAGCTCATAAACAAGACCACAACGGGGCATTAGTTCTTCGGATAATAGTTCCAGTTTTGAGCGAATTCTGTCAGCGTTGAAAGTGACTTCATCAAAAGACATATGAAAAGCTTTGTCAGTATCAAAACAAGACTTCATTGTTATCTCCAGCCCTCCCGGGCCCTGAATGAAAGAGAATCTGTTTCCCTTTTCTGTTTTTTGTGGAGACACCATGCAACACAGACGTCGTGATGTTTTTCATCTTGCTCACGGTTCCTCCTGGTAAAGTACCTGAACACATCCTGCCACCTGCACAGGCAGACGGCAGGGGTTAATCAGTGACAGACCCGTTCAATTTCAAGCGCGCGGAGCAGGTGGCCCCATTCGCTGACTTTCATAGCGGGGATACGTACCCGCTTCTGCTCACTGCAGCGTCTGGCGATATGACCGCCCATCGCCAGGACGTCCGGGTTAATCTCATCCGGTGCCAGTTCCTGGCGTCTGAAGCGGGTATGGCGGTGCAGGGGTTTGTTCTCCCGCAGGCACTCTTCACGCAGACGCTTTACATACTCGGCGGTTGCGAAGATAATTGATGGTCTCATGGCATAATCTCCATAGATAGTGATTGAGATGCCGGGCTTCCTGGCGGGGAAGCGCCGGCGGAGAGAGGCAGGGTTTATCGCCCTGCTTTTTTTCATTCCGGACAGCGACGCAGTGCCAGCGCGAGCGCTTTCATCTTCCAGCCTTCCGGCGTGCGGTACATCACCTTCCAGTAGCCGTCGATGAACACATAATGGAAGCGCACCTCTTCAGTGCTTTCAGTGGCAATAGCCTCCCTGAAAGAACGGTACTCACGCGCCTCACTGTCCATCCGGAAACCACTGTCACGTCCGTAATAAGCCGTCACACCGTCCACCGGGTTCTGAAGCGTATGCCCGGCGGGTTTGTCGCAACGGGGACCAAGGCAACGGATATCACCGTGTTCAACCAGGGCTTCGGCCTGCTGACCGGTGGCATAGTGGGTATGCAGGATGCGACCGTTCCAGGTCGGCTCACCGTGCAGGTGGCAGTAAACGGTACGGAACACCCCGTCGCGGCAAAAAACGGAAATCGTGCTGCTGACTGTCATGAAAACGTCTCCTTCTGCTGAATCAGGTCGCCGGGCCGACCGGTTGCTCCCCCGGAGGGGCGAAAGCCCCTTCTGCCGTCCACTTCTTCGGGGTTTCTCCCCGCAGTGGACCTTTCCGATGGGGCAGCGACAGCCACGGCACGGGGCAGTTGTCCGGGGGCAGACGCAAAAGTTTTTGACGCTTGCGGCAAAAAGTTTTGTGGCTGGTACATCTCTCCCCTGGACGGCTGAAACGTGTTGTGGCCGCTTCAGCCCCCGGAAAGTCCACAGCGGGGAAACAGGCCGCAGGGGGGGCGGCGGAAGGGCAGACAACTGCGCCATCAGGCGCAGTTTCCTTACACACCGTCAGGTGTGCAGGGAGCGCAGGTCACGGCGCGACAGAGGCGGCGCGACCGGAACGGTCGCTGCAAGCCTGGTTTTTCAGACATCGGACCGTAGCGGCAGCCCGAAACCGCGCCAGCGGGTTCGGCGGAGACTGGCGGGTGCGCCAGCAGCTGCCTGTCGGAGTCGGGCCTGACGACCGGATGCCGCCAGGCAGCCGGGAGCCGAAGGTGTCCCCGCCTCCGGAAATCAGAACAACAGAAACGACATAACAGAAAAATGCCTCACACCATGACGGGCAGGAAGGGCAGCGCCGCAGGCGCGGCCCTCCTGCATTTCAGGCAGGCGTAAGCCTGCCAGGGTTTTCCGGCGGCCTGGCAGGCCATACCCCCGCCGGAGCGGGGGAGTAAATCACCGACGGAACACATGACCGTCAATAAAGGTGAAGGAGTCCAGGAATAAATCCCGCGCATACGCCTCATAGTCAAAATAGAGCGCCACCGTCTCCGGCACGTCAGCCAGCAGGCCGGTATCACTGGCGAACTCAACCGCAAAAGCCTCCTCACTGTCAGCCTCGCCCCACCAGGCATCGCGGAAGGTGTCAAAATCCGTCTCACCGGTATCATCCACCCAGAGACGATAAGCCTCTTCGCAGCCTTCATCCCGTGCCCGGCGGAAGCCTTCAACCCAGGCCCAGTTGATATGGCATTCAGAGGCCATATTCCCCGGGAATCCCTCATAATCCTGAAACATCAGTTCCGGGTCGGTTTCATCCTGGTGAAGGGCACGGCAGGCGGCGAAAAAGTCGCGTTCATCATCAAACGTTGTCAGGTCAAACCAGCGGCCAGCGATGCTTCCACAGTTGTATTTGTGCCAGGTTCCAACGTATACAGCAGGTGCAACAACAGACATTCCCGAATCCTCCATAGTCACATGTTCTGCGACACCGGGCGGTGCCGTGCCTCCATCTTTGCCGGGCCTGCAGGGTTGCAAGGGCGCAAGGGAAGCCGCAGCCTGACGCACACGGCTGGCGGGAGTTGGAGGGTGAGACCGCGAAATCTGAGCGGGTGAACGACCGGAAAATCACGGCAGACGGGAAGGAGGGACCGGGTGACCGCAGCGGTTCACCTTACCTTGCAACCCGCCCGCAGAAGCCCGGCTACGATGGAGGCACGGCACAGCCCGCACACGATGCTGAGGCCACATAACTGAAAACCCACAAGGCCATGCCCCGCATGGCCGGGTAAAAGCGGAGCCGGCGGCGACGTCCTTATTCCGGCGAGAGCAGGGAGCACACCGCATGATCTCCAGACCACCCCTGGAACGAAACGATCATGACCGGCATGTCCCTGCGTAAAATATACATGCCTGGTTCACCGGAGAATATCTGTGATATCCACAAGTTTTCTGTCGCGCAGCCAGTCCTGCGCTTCACGCACCACACAACTGTCCGGTTTCACCGCTTTCAGCGATGATGCCAGTCGCTTGATCAACATCACCAGTTCCCGTGTCTGTATGTCCGGCATTGTCTCTGGCGGAGCAGGGGGACTCTCATTTCCGACGCTCATCCCATGCGCTTCCAGTGTGGCACGGACAAACCAGGCGGCATCGACCAGTTGCTGTCTAATCCAGGCCAGATCGGCATTTCTGTCACGGGCTGCCATTCGCTCGCCCGACAGCGCCTTGCTGATATGGCTGCGCACCAGATTATCCAGGAGTGCCTGCGCTTCTTCCGGTGAAAAGCCACCTGGTATCTCTGTGCGCAACAGCCCTTTCCTGTACAGAAGCTGCAGCAGATCAACCTGCGACCGCACAGCAACTATCAGTACATAACGGACAACATTCGCACTGGCAGTGGTTTCTGTATCATTCAGCAGTTCTTCCGGATCGTTCCCCCCGGTGTTGCAGAGCAACGGCAACAGAGGTCGCATCCACGCGGGAACCTGGTATTTTTCGTCTGATTTCATCATATTACGTTCTCCAGCTTGTTCGGGATCATCCACTGCTCAAGTGCACGTACCTGTACCGGTGCACCACGACCGGCCTCACCGGCTTCAAAAATCAGCCGCCAGAGTGGTTCCTCCTGCCAGAAAAACCGGTCAAATGATGACAGTGATGGAAAACGCCCGCACCACCCCCAGAAAATCGTTTCCAGATCATGCTCCTCAACAACACCAGACCAGCGGGACAACCAGCTTCCGACCGTGGCGGGAGTATGAAACGCAAGGTCAATCTGCGCCTGAGCAAAACATGTCTGGTATTCCAGTTCCCGTCGTTCTGCCTCACGTTCCCGCTGGCGGCTGTATTTCTGCTCTGTCAGCGTGGTTTTCTGACGACGACGCTCACCTTCACGAAAAGGCACGGACGGGAACAGACGGTGCCCCGCATCGGATGGCAGGGGAAGAACACAGACTTCCCCAAAACTTTCAATCAGTTTATCCACGGCAGCCAGCCACAGGAGACGGTTGCCATGAAATTCCTCCTTCGTCAGCGCAGGGGCAAAAAAGCGGAGATCGGTCAGCGAAATCCGGCGACTGCCATTCAGGCAGCGAAAGAAAGCGGTGGCATAAGGCCATGCTGAAAGTGTGCGTCCCTGACGACGACGTTGTTCTGTGACAGCCACCGCCTGCATGGCGGCCTGTTGTTCTGCGCTGAGGGGGATCAGTGCCCGTGAACGTGCGCTCATGCCTGACCTCCTTCTGCCATCAGGATATGGATGATGTCGTTAACACTGTATCCCTGCGCATCCAGTGTCGCGGCAAGCGCCAGCGTGTGACTGATCGCGACAGGCGTGAAGATATGTTGCACCTGAACGACGGCGAAAGGCTGTCCACCACCATTCACCAGAACCAGCATCCAGAGCTGAGAGACGTCTCCCGGCGAACATAATGCCAGGTGGAAACGTTCGTGGGCTGGCGTGAAACGAACCTGGACGGGGAAAAAGCCCCCGAACTCGCTGCCATACTCTCCGTTCATCATCCAGTTAGCCGGTGCGTCCACTTCACGCATCACCTCGTGAGTGAGATTACGGCGCATATCGCTTCCCGCAGCACGGATTTCTTCATATTCCTGGGCATTCATGGACTGCAGGGCATTCAGTGTCAGTTCGGTATTCATCATCGTATTTCTCCCTCTGCCGCCCCGTCTCCGGCGGGGCGGTGTGGTTGTTCATCAGGCGGCATCAGCCAGGTTATCGGCGCGTTCAGTGGCATCCGTCTGTGGACGTGGTGAACACATCCAGCCAGGCACCCAGCGGTTGTCTTTCATATGGAACTCTGCATGTTCAGCCGCATCGCCTTTCTTCATCTTCTCCGCGTCCCGTGCGGCACCGGACAGCCCTGCCTCATTCAGGGCTGCGATAATCTGCGGCTTTTTCAGGTGTCCGAAGAAGTTTGCTTTTGTCGGCTGCCACCAGTCACGCATGTGAAAGCCGATGGCGGTTTCCAGCGTGTCAAGCGGACTGCGTGACGTGTGACCACACTCTCGGGTCTGGACACCGTTAAGACTGCACGCGGTACAGAAGCTGAGCAGGGATAACAGCACCTCCTGGCTGAGTGACAGGAACGTCGTCATATCCCGTTCCCATCCTTCCGGCAGCAGGGCAGCAAAACGAGAGTGTTCTGCCATCAGCGCCATGAATGCGGCACCTTCCTTCCCCGACGGTGCATCGCTGGTCAGCGCATAATGCTCACATGCCAGGCGAATTCTGGCGGGACTACTGTGCGCTTTGCTGTCAAACACATTCAGGCAGAGCGTCCATGCCAGCAGTGCCAGGGATTTGTCCGGTTGCTGCATCAGTGCTGCCTGGACTGCCAGCGTGCGCTCTGAGGTCAGTTTAGTCAGCAACGGCAGACTGATTTCCTCCACTGACGCGCTCTCCAGCCCCTGTTCCGTGCGGTCAGCGTCGTCAGCCACATCATCCTCACTGCGCAACTGCACACCACGCTGGATACACACATTACCGTAACGCTAGGACACCACCACGCCACTTCCGGCACGCATCTCCGGCGTCCACGCCCTGACCTTCGCCATGCAGTCAATCAGCTTCATTTCTGCTGCCAGCAGGTCAGATTCCTCACACTGGTTTTCCAGCGCGTCGTAACGTGCCATCAGTTCGTTCAGGTGTTCTTCTTCCGCCTCCGTCAGCACCGCTTCCGGCTCCGGCAGGTTGCGGTATGCCCGGGCATCTTCACGGCATTCACCGACAGGCTCCATGCGTCCGGCGCACCATCCCCAGCCCTCGGCTTCCCGAAGGAACTCTGCGACAGCCTGGAGTTTTTCCAGCAGAGCAGCATCGAGCGCCACGCGGTCGACATAACCGTCCCCGTCATCGCTGAACAAATCGGTGCGCAGTTCGTCTGGCGAGAAGGCATCAGCCCCCACGAAGCGGAATTTACTGTTCCCCGCCACCGCCACTTCACTTTCGGTCACCAGACGACGAATGGTCTGTACTTCCGGTTTACCGCCCCATCCCGACTGACAGGCGGCTTCAAACACCTGCACCTGACGCGCGGTGTCGTTCTCCAGCGCCAGCGCCTGACAGTGTTCGGTGGTGATGCGGTCTTCTGCCAGCGCATCGAGGATGACAGGCGCAAGGTCAGCCAGTTTCAGTATTCGCTGGACATGGCGGGGTGAATAGCCCAGCAAATCACCGATTTGTGCTGGCGTTTTGCCTTCCTGCGCCATTGCGCGGAATCCGGCAATCTGTTCGGCAGGGTGCATATCCCGACGATGACCGTTCTCGGTCATCGATGCGGCAGTCGCCAGCTCCTGCGGAATGACCTTCACACGGACAGGCCAGTCAGCCTGAATGATGTCACGCTCTGCCAGCATGTTGAGTGCTGCCAGTCGGCGACCACCTGCGGCGACACCGTAACGGTCACCTGGCAGGGCATGAACAACCAGATTCTGCAGCAGGCCGACTCCCTTAATGGAATCAGCCAGTTCACTGACGGACTCCGCAGAATACGGCACCGTGCGCACATTCAGCGGTGATTTAATCAGTGAATCCAGCGGCACGCTCACTTCCTCCGTCTGCGCCAGCAGGGCAGACAGTGCAGTTTCCTGCGTTTTTACAGATTTACGGCTTGCTTTGCGGGTGGTTTCTGGTTCACACTTCGTTACAGGCATAATCATCCCCTTATAATTGCTTATGTCCTGCCGGACGTTCGCGCGTCCGGCACCTCTCTTACTTAAGAATCCCGAAATCCCTGATGTACTGGTTCATCCAGTACCCGGCACCGTCCTCAAAATTCCAGGAGCGCCAGATCAACGTGCCATCCTGACGGACAACCAGGCGAAAATGCGTTCCCTGATCATCCTCGATAAAGACGTTCCGGTACTGTGCGGCAACGGCTTCCGCCTGTTCGCGGGTAAAGGAGCCGTCCGGCAGTCCCTGAAGTATTCTGAAATATTCGCTCATCCTCATATCTCCGGTGATGCCCCGCACAGGGCGGGGCGGTTGTCACAGTCAGCCCGATCAGAACGGGATGTCGTCTGAAAACCCGTAATCCTCCCCCTCCGGCGGTTGCGGCTGAGGCTCTGGCTGCGCGGCCTTACGTCCACGGCCTTTCGTTTTCGCGCCACCTTTTTTCGTCGCGTCAGCACTCTGTGGCTGCCCATTCTGCTGAGGCTTCGGTTGCGCCTGAGCGTTCTGCTGTGGTGCACGTCCCAGCATCTGCACGGTGCCCGTGGTCTTAACAAGAATTTCAGTGACGTAACGGGTGATACCGTTATCTTCCCAGCTACGGGTGCGAAGCTGACCTTCGATGTAGACCTGCGCACCCTTGCGCAGATATTCACCTGCCACTTCCGCGAGCTTGCCGAACAGCACCACGCGGTGCCATTCCGTCTGCTCCCGCACCTCCCCCGTCTGTTTGTCACGCCAGCTTTCTGACGTGGCCACCTGCAGGTTTGCCACTGCGCCCCCGTTTGGGATGTAACGGACTTCCGGATCTTTTCCCAGACGCCCGACGAGGATGACCTTGTTGATACCACGTGCACTCATAAGAACCTCCTGACTGAAAGATGTGAGATAAACCGGATACCGGCGACGGGACGTTCATGTCCCCCTTCAGAGGAGCGAAAGCTCCTCCTGCCGTCCACTTCACAGGGTTTTCTCCCCGCAGTGGACCTTTCCGATGGGGGCCCGTTTACCGCCTCACGGGACAGCTGTCCGGGGGCGGACGCAAAATTTTTTGCCGGGTTCATGGCTAAAAATTTTGTGGCCGGTGCATCTCACCCTGGACAGATGGAACGGGAGGGGGTTACGTCTGCCCCCCGGAAAGTCCACAGCGGGAAACAGGCCGCAGAGGTGGCGGCAGGAGGGAAGACTGCTGCGCCATCAGGCGCAGTTTCCTCACACACCGTCAGGTGTGCAGGGAGCGCAGGTCACGGCGCGACAGGGGCGGCGCGACCGGAACGGTCGCTGCAAGCCGGGTTTTCACGCATCGGACCGTAGCGGCAGCCCGAAACCGCGCCAGCGGGTTCGGCGGAGACTGGCGGGTGCGCCAGCAGCTGCCTGTCGGAGTCGGGCCTGACGACCGGATGCCGCCAGGCAGCCGGGAGCCGAAGTGGGCGCAATAAAAGACAGCCAGAAACGGTGACAGTGTCACGGAATATCACACCTGTTCCCTGCATACAGCCATACACTACCTTCTGACCGGAAAGCCGGGCCGGCAGCGCCGCAGGCGCTGCACCCCGCATTTCCGGCAGGCGCCAGCCTGCCAGGGGTTTTCGCGCGGGCTGACAGGCGGCCTCCACCGCCTGCCCTGTATCACCTGTTTCTGCTGCCCTGAAGGATATAGTGACCGCCGAGGAAAACCGCCTGCTGATTCACCACAAAATCGCAGATTTCATCAACAATCTGCGCGGTGGTGAGCGGTTTCTGCCCCATTTCACGACGCCGCGCATTAATCACGGCCCTGTAATTACGCAGAATTTCGCGGGTTTCCGTGTTGATATTCATGACATGTGCTCCCCGTCCAGCGCCTGTAACACAACGTCCATTGCTTCGCGTTCTTCCCTGACGAACGCATCACCGTCGCCCCCGTTCTCACTCCCGACGGCATACAGGCGCTTCATTTCACTGCCTGCCAGCGCCATCACTTTTTCCAGCATCACCGCCGGGACTGTCACCTGACGGCTGGCGTGCTTTTCCTCCATCAGTTCACGAACAACGTCGTGAACAACGCTGACATCCGCACCATGCTCAAAGGCATCGTCCAGCCGCTGCATGACGGTTTCCAGCTCATCGTCTGACAGGCTCCAGTCCTGGGCTATGTGACGCACATCCCCACGGGTCAGCACTACGGCAAAAACGCATTCACTGTCCGGCACGTCTGTATCCAGCACTTCGCGGATAATTTCTTTAACAGTACAGTACATGTTCTCGTCTCCTTTACAGAGGCGGCATTGCCGCCCCGTCCGTTAATCAGTCCAGCGCCGCGTAAATCGCGTTGCATTCAGGGTGAAATTCGATGTGGCTCCACAACTGCGCATCACGCATCCTGTACAGGTGTGTCAGCCCTGCATCCCCGCTGTCGTGGTACAGCCACAACTGGCGGTTAATCACAAGGGAGGTAAGGATGATGCCTGCGGCATCAGCACTGACCGTGCGGTCAAACCAGTTTTCACCGTTCACCATGTGGAAACGGTCGCCATCCGGCATCATGTAACCGCCACCGTCCGGCAGGCGGATGAAGTGCCAGAATCCGCCTTCATATTCCGGCATCATTTTTTTCGCCAGCGCGCACACAGACGCTTCGACATACAGAAAATCCTGGCCAAACAGGTAAGGCAGAAAAAACAGACGGTCGCACTCTTCAACATTCAGAGTGACAGGTTTCGCATACTGCATGGGATTTCCTCCGTTGTTCACATATTCCGCGACACCGGGCGGTGCCGTGCCTCCATCTTTGCCGGGCCTGCAGGGTTGCAAGGGCGCAAGGGAAGCCGCAGCCTGACGCACACGGCTGGCGGGAGTTGGAGGGTGAGACCGCGAAATCTGAGCGGGTGAACGACCGGAAAATCACGGCAGACGGGAAGGAGGGACCGGGTGACCGCAGCGGTTCACCTTACCTTGCAACCCGCCCGCAGAAGCCCGGCTACGATGGAGGCACGGCACAGCCCGCACACGACGCTGAGGCCACATAACTGAAAACCCACAAGGCCATGCCCCGCATGGCCGGGTAAAGCGGAGCCTGCGGCGACATCCTTTTGCTCTTTCCGGGGACCGGCTGGAAAAGGCGGAGATTTTTCCCCGCCAGCGTCATCATTTCCGGATTTTCGCCAGTGCATCCGCCATGCTGCGGATTTCAGTCCGGGCTTCCAGGACCACCTCCCGCAGAATATCCCGGTCAAACCAGCGACGGGACGGTTCATCAGGTATACGCAGCACATCGCAGGCCAGCCCACTGGACAGGATATGCTCCACACACTCACTGACCAGATACATTTCCACCGACGAAAAACGAGCGCCCCGGTTCAGGATGGCATCGAGCACCACGGGCAGGTTTTCGTCGTCTTCATCGAGCCAGCAGGGGTGATCGCTTTCCTTCACAACCAGGCGAAAGCGGCGCGTCTGGCGGGTCAGCAACGTCTGACCGGTTGTGGTCAGCGCCGCCCTGATACGCCGCGCATCTTCTGCCACCCGGCAACTGACACTGCGTACCGCATCGTGCACCGCATCAAGAACTGCCCTGATTTCGTCTTCGGTCAGCCATTCTCCGGCATACGGGAAAGACACCTGCGTTCCGTCTGCCGGAAGTACCGGCAGCGACTGCCACTGACTGCCGGACAGAACAAGTTCCGCCCCGGTTCCGGTCAGTTTCTGAATGGCAGAGGCCAGGAGCGGCGGCAGTACGCCGCCGTGACGGTTGATAAGTAACGTCGCCAGCCGGGGCGCATCCAGCAGAACATAAATGCTGATCCAGCCCGGATACTTCGGGTTACGCTGGTCAACATCCGTCTCTTCCGGCCAGCCCTGCGCCAGCAGCAGGTTACGGGCGTGGCGACAAATCAGTGCATTCAGCGTTTCGTTCATGATTCATGGTCTCCCTGAATCGCCGCCCGCAGGCGGCGATAACATCAGTCGTTTTCGCGTGTGTTGTTTTTCAGCAGGGCGCGGGCCTGATTAACCACCGCCTGTCGGCGGGTGACGCATTCCGGGACGGCGAGGCCGTTATCACGGGCGGCCCACTCACGTTTCCACAGTGCCTGTTCGGCGGTCTGAATCAGGGACGCCAGCAGTTCAGCAGGGACGGTCACCTGGCGGTTTTCTCTCACGTTATTGATGATCTCCATCGCCGCACCGGAAGAAATACCGGATTCAGTCCGCTGGTCTTCCGGGATGTCCTCCAGGCGCGCCAGGACAGTCCTGATTTCATGATCGGACAGGGAAATATCCATTCCGTCAGCGAGGGCCTGAATTTCTTCCGGGGACCAGATAACCAGCATCAGCGGCGTATCTCCCGGATACTTTGCTGCCAGCGCCCGGCAGAGCGTTTCGCATGTTCCGTACATTCTCGTCTCCTTCTCAATCTTTGAAGCAGGAATCCAGTTCCAGAATTTCGGTATACGCTTCCATGAACAGGCGATTGGCGCGATACAGCGTCTGGCGTGTCAGGCGTTCAACAAGCACATCGGAATCAAAGCGACAGCGATGCTCCATATCGTTCAGCCTGGCCCGAAGGTCACACATGGTGTTGGCCACCTCCGCCACGTCGGCGCGAAGTTTTTCGTGTCCGGCATAGTTCATTTACGCAGCCTCCGGTTCAAACCAGTTATCATTCGCGGCCCCCTGCTGCATGGCCCGTTGCACGGCGGTCAGTCGTTGCTGTCCGGCACGGTGATACTGTTCAAGCAGCTCGATACCGATATACCGGCGTCCGGACTGAAGAGCGGCCACGCAGGTTGATCCGCTGCCTGCAAACGGGTCCAGCACAATCGCGTTCGGATGTGTGAAGCTCTCAATCAGTGGTTGCAGGCTGGTAACGGGCTTTTCCGTCGGGTGATGGCGATTGCCCGAATATTTCCAGCCCAGCACGTCCGGCAGCGGGTTTTGTGGCAGACGTGGACGGCCTTTTGCCAGGATGTAGGCACATTCGTGGCGATAGCCCACATATGCGGCCTTCGATGTGTAGTTTTTGGTGAAGACCAGGTGACCAACAACGCTGAATCCCGCATTTTTCCAGGCAGACATAAAACGATCGACGCGATTCCAGCCATAGAAGCTCACCATTAACGCGTCTTTTTTGAGTACGCGGTACATCTCATTACAGGCCGGTTGCAGCCATTCATCGGTTTTATCGCCGGCAATGGTACGCCCCTGACGGTCACGAAAACCGACGAGGTACGGCGGGTCGGTGAGGATGAAATCAATGGCGTTATCAGGGATACGGGCCATAACATCGATGCAGTTACCGAGGACAAAACGGGACATACCAAACTCCTTCTCTTACAGAGGGCACCGGGAGGGCACCCCTGTGGTGCCCGTTCCCCGCTGCCTGTGGGCTGTTCACCGCGTCCGGTAACGGGTCAGGCCGACCGTGGAATACCGCAGCCGTCGTCTTTTTGACGGCAAGGCTATGCCGCGAAAGCGGCTTGAAGGGCGTTCATCAGAAAAGGGCGACGGGCTGGCGTACACTGTCACCGACGCCAGCCGGGAGCGGTAAAAGCGCCCGTCCCGTGCCCGGCCGGACGCGGGACACTGACCACAGGCAGCGTTTATGCCGCGCCGCGTCAGCCGGCGCAGTAAAAAGAGGAGCACGGCGACATCCTTTGTCGGAAAAGAAACGGGCGGTTGCCCGCCCGTCTCCGTCATACTTCATCCGCCATAATGCGCCACATTGTCGATTATCCACGCAGGTCCGGTGACTTCCGGCAGCTCATCATCATCTGTCGGGGAAGACCATTCCAGTTCCCCCCACAGCACATCAACGAGCTCTCCGCGCTCATACAACTGCCAGCCACAGAAATTGCAGCCCTGTTCGGCGTACCAGTGCTCCAGCGTGCAGCCGAAACGGCGGCTTAATTCTGCAACAACGTCGCTTTCCGGCTGACACCACGGCGTGTCGAAATCTACCTGAATGAAGTTTTCCCCCTGACTGCTGATATTCAGGTCATACCCACAAGGCCACTTCACGCCATACCGTTCTGTATACCAGTGATATGCAGAAGGAACACCGTTCAGAACACCGCCGTTAAAGCCATTCACTTCAATATCCAGGCGGGTCGGCAAAACCGTCAGCAGGTCAAACGGCATGGTTTTTTCCGGCAGTACGTTGTCACACAGACGGTTCCACCACACCGATACATCCTCGTTACCCCAGATGTCACACCAGTCACCTCTTTTTGCGGTGAAATGCACAGTGATAGTTTCCCTGACATCATCCGGTAACTCTTCCCAGCGACGCTGTCCAGTACCGCTCTGCAGCCAGAGTTCATGCAGCATCAGGCAGTTTTGCTCATCCAGCAGTACACCGTTCTGCAGGTGTGTCAGCCAGCGGGTGAACGCGATATTTTCCGGTGATACAGCACCACGTCCGGCAGCCGTCACTCCGGGGCACTGCTCAGAGCGGATATTTTCAGTGATCTGCAGAAGTCCGGCACTTCCGGCCAGAAACAGCTGAATACCTTCATTTGTGGCGCGGCGATAAAGCGGTGTAACTGCACCGCTGGCCAGTCGTTTAATCTCAGCGATCTGTGCCGGTTCACCAGAAAAATACATACGATTCGAGCACCAGTTTGGCATGGGAATTCTCCTCTCACATGCGGCCTCCATCAGGCCGTGCCGCACCTGTTACCGGGCGACCGCATACGAATGCAGGTGCGGCCCCGAAGCCGCAGCGCGTGGAGGAGGAACGACGAAACGTGACCGGGTGAGGAGGCCGGCGACAGCGACACACTTGCATCGGATGCAGCCCGGTTAACGTGCCGGCACGGCCTGGGTAACCAGGTATTTTGTCCACAGAACCGTGCACAAAATGCTGTGGATAAGCTGGACACAGCAGCCCACAGCAGGCATACAGCCACACACTCAGAGAATTGAGCGTTTTTTAGTCACAACAATGACATTTGACTGTGTGCGGATTCAGTTATTAGAATACTGTATAAACATACAGCATAAAGAAAAGGGAGATGAGAACATGATCCGCATTGAAATTCTTTTCGACCGCCAGAGCACAAAAAACCTCAAATCAGGCACACTTCAGGCGCTACAGAATGAAATCGAACAACGTCTGAAACCACACTACCCGGAAATCTGGCTGCGTATAGACCAGGGCAGCGCCCCGTCTGTATCTGTCACAGGAGCCCGCAACGACAAGGATAAAGAACGTATCCTGTCTCTGCTGGAAGAAATCTGGCAGGACGACAGCTGGCTGCCTGCAGCATGAGTACCGTTTATCACCGTCCGGCTGACCCTTCAGGCGATGACAGTTACGTGCGACCGTTGTTTGCCGATCGTTGCCAGGCTGGTTTTCCTTCGCCTGCCACTGATTATGCTGAGCAGGAACTGGATCTGAACAGCTATTGCATCAGCAGACCTGCAGCCACCTTCTTTCTGCGCGCCAGCGGTGAATCGATGAACCAGGCTGGCGTGCAGAATGGTGATCTGCTGGTAGTGGACAGGGCCGAAAAACCACAACACGGGGACATCGTTATCGCTGAGATCGACGGTGAGTTCACCGTCAAACGACTGCTGTTGCGCCCACGCCCGGCACTGGAGCCGGTTTCAGACAGCCCGGAGTTCCGCACACTGTATCCGGAAAACATCTGTATTTTTGGTGTTGTCACTCACGTGATACACAGGACGCGGGAGTTACGCTGATGTTTGCACTGGCTGATATCAACAGTTTCTACGCCTCATGTGAAAAAGTTTTCCGCCCGGACCTTCGCAACGAACCGGTCATCGTACTCAGCAATAACGATGGCTGTGTGATCGCGCGCAGCCCGGAGGCAAAAGCCCTTGGCATCAGAATGGGGCAGCCCTGGTTTCAGGTGAGACAGATGCGCCTGGAGAAGAAAATACATGTATTTTCCAGCAATTATGCGCTGTACCACAGCATGAGCCAACGGGTCATGGCTGTTCTGGAGTCGCTTTCTCCCGCAGTTGAGCCCTACTCAATTGATGAAATGTTTATTGATTTGCGGGGGATAAATCATTGCATCTCTCCGGAGTTTTTTGGTCATCAGCTCAGGGAACAGGTAAAGAGCTGGACAGGACTCACCATGGGGGTGGGCATTGCGCCTACAAAAACGCTGGCAAAAAGTGCACAGTGGGCAACAAAGCAATGGCCACAGTTTTCCGGTGTGGTCGCGCTGACGGCAGAAAACCGTAATCGGATCTTGAAGCTACTGGGACTGCAGCCAGTTGGTGAGGTCTGGGGAGTAGGACGCAGACTGACGGAAAAGCTGAATGCGCTGGGTATTAACACAGCACTGCAGCTGGCGCAGGCTAACACGGCATTCATCCGGAAAAACTTCAGCGTCATTCTTGAGCGTACGGTACGCGAACTCAACGGCGAGTCCTGCATATCCCTGGAAGAAGCACCACCGGCAAAACAGCAGATTGTCTGTAGTCGCAGTTTTGGTGAACGAATCACAGACAAAGATGCCATGCACCAGGCTGTTGTTCAGTATGCAGAGCGGGCCGCAGAGAAACTACGTGGGGAGCGTCAGTATTGCCGGCAGGTGACGACATTTGTACGGACATCCCCCTTTGCAGTAAAAGAACCCTGTTACAGCAATGCCGCTGTGGAAAAGCTTCCATTACCCACACAGGACAGCCGGGACATTATTGCCGCAGCATGCAGAGCGTTAAACCATGTCTGGCGTGAAGGGTACCGCTATATGAAGGCAGGAGTCATGCTGGCTGATTTCACACCATCGGGTATAGCGCAGCCGGGATTATTTGATGAGATCCAGCCCCGTAAAAACAGCGAAAAGTTAATGAAAACACTCGATGAACTGAACCAGTCTGGAAAAGGGAAAGTGTGGTTTGCGGGGCGAGGAACCGCCCCTGAATGGCAAATGAAACGGGAAATGCTCTCGCCTTCGTATACAACACAATGGACTGAGATCCCCATTGCTTCATTCTGATATATCAGAATAATTTTTGCATTTTAAGGCGCACATCATTCATTGCCTCCTGCACCGAATCAGTAGCAGAAGGAGGCATTTTTTCAGCAGATTGCAAAGCACCGAGTTCAGTCAACACAGCTCTGATATCGGCCTGAGAAGGCTTCCATCCTGTCGTCTGACTGAGTAAGGTTACAACCTGATCTGCTGAAAACTCCTCGCTCAAAATGGCAGTCAGCAATACAGGCAGGCGAGGATCAAGTTGGTGTAACGCCATTCCAGAAATAAATGCATTCCGGAACAGCTCACCACGCTCAGAACGCGGAACGGACTCTATCGCTTCCAAAGTTTGAAAGTCTGCAGCTTTTTCCGGATGCAGATAAAGTGTGAATTTTTTCCTTTTCCGTTCATCGTCCACAATATTACTCCTCTTTGAAAGCCGCGATAGCTTCAACCAGTGCTGTCTGTGGCGACTCCATCATCACTACTTTTTGCCCAAGATGGTGCCATGCCGTTTTTATCGAATCATAGATCAACGGGGCCCCACCACCGACAACATAAACACGATTCACATGATGAAAATCACCGAGCTCATTGACTACTTGCTCCCCCAGACTGGCAATAGCCCCCTCAATGGTATTAAGGACCAGATCAGTTTTTGTTTCGTCATTTATAACCTGCCGAACAAAGTCCGGGTCATTACGACGTTTAATCAATTCATCTGCAACGAGGAAACTGGTATCACTGGATGCCATGCGCAATGCACTCATTGCAGCTTTCGTAACTGAAGACACACCAATGCCAGAATTACCATGAATGGCACTTACAGAGTCAAATTGACCAACGATAACACCAACATCAAGCGTAGTGCCGCCAATATCAACTACCAGCGATTTTTCGAACTGACCAACTTTATCCATGACCAGACGAGAAAACACAGCTGGCAATGATTCAGGCATCACATCAACGTGTTCAATGGTGAAAACATCGCCTTTATTAAGACGAATCGGCCTCATTAAATTCTCAATTTTACGCTGAATGTTGAGTTCATTTTTTTGACACTCTTTCGTGTAGAACTCACTGATAGGCAAAGTCACAGTCAATGATACAGGCTGAGGCGCTAATCCACTATTCAGTAAAGCGTGATGCACAGCTAACAGGTTAACATCCGTATATTGATACTCAATATGAGTCGTAAGAATAGATTGGTTGCTAACTTCATCATACGTGTATTTTTTACCATCCAGTTCATAGTTAAATGTCTGGCGAATCCCTAACCCGTCAACCTTCCATCCATAACGAAATGAGTTTTGCGACAACGACTTACAGATTTTCCCATTGTCATTCCATGCCAACTTGATTGTTGTTGAACCATCATCGCAGTATACGTTCATCTATAGCCCCTTAAATACTCAATCTGAGTAAATCACTGTTTCTGGTTGCAAGGTAATACTCAATTTGAGCACTATCATAGTTATGAAATCACAAAACACAAGTAATATTTATTACATCATATGACATACTTCATATTTCATACTTCACAAATATGAATACATGTTGACACATCAGGTTACCGTGTCAAAATATCATCATACTTCACACATCACATTTATGAGGTTGCAATGATTACTGTAGTTGGTGGGAACAAAGGTGGTTCAGGGAAAACTACCATTGCATCAAACCTGGCTATTGCTCTCGCAAATAAAGGAAGGGAAGTCTGCCTGTTAAACGGAGATCTACAACGAACAGCCGCAAAACATCATGCAGAACGAGAAGCTGCAGGACTGTTACCAGCAATAACCCTTGTTGAGAAATTTGATAACCTGACACAAACACTACAGGCTCTGAATGAAAAGTTCGATGATGTAATAGTGGATGTCGCAGGAAGAAACTCAAAGGAATTCATAACGAGTGGAGTTGTCGCACATCAAATAATTGCGCCACTACAGTGTTCTCAACCAGATCTGGATACTCTTACAGAACTAGAACAACAGATAGACGCAATGCGTAACCTTAACCCGGAACTTAAGGTTTATTGTTTACAAAGTATGGCAACAACCAATCCGGTTTTGAGGGGAAATGAGAGAAAAGAATTCCTTGAATATCTTGAAGAATTCCCAACAATTCAAGTCCTGGATTCAGTTATTTGTTTCAGAAAAGTCTATCGCGATTGCATGAGCAACGGCACCGGTGTAGTAGAAACGAACAATACAGCAGCCAGAGCAGAAATTGAACATTTAATGAATGAGGTATTTGGCCCATGGTGAAGAAACCCAGCCAGCAAGCATTAAACAGAGCTGCAGTTACGGTAGAACAAGCAGAGGCTCTGGCTCAGCGCCTTGCGGATAAACCATACGGCGCGCCGGAAAAACCCGAACCAGAAAAACAATGTCGGACGACAATCTCTCTTGGTGAAAGCATGCTTGTCACAATAGAAGATCTGGCATTGAGGAATAAACGCAATGGTAAAGATCCAAAAAATGTAAGTGCCATCGTCAGAGTAGCCCTTGAGCAATACTTAAAAACACTAACGTAATAATCAAGAAGTTATTACTTATGAAATCACACTTGTGAATTCACACTGTTTAAGCACCCTTGCATACAAGAGATCACATATTGCAGTGGTCTCTTCTTTTATAGAATAAATCACAATTCATAATTATGATTTGTGACTTATGCGTGTCTGTTTTTCAGCATTGTGACAGCATCGGACTCAGGCATCGAAAACTGCACCCGGTGCCGTGCAGCCACATCCAGCGCAAACACCTTCGTGTAGACCTCTGTTGAGCTGATGGACTTATGCCCCATCAGGCTCTGCAGGACCTTCAGCGGTATACCGGCATACAGCATGTGCATCGCATAGGAATGGCGGAACGTATGTGGCGTGACCGGGACAGAGAACGTCACACCGTCAGCGGCAGCGGCGGCAACCGCCTGCCCAATCCAGGTCCTGACCGTTCTGTCCGTCACTTCCCAGATCCGCGCTTTCTCTGTCCTGCCTGTTCGTTTATTACGCCGTTCCATGGGGATTTTCAGTGTGGCCACCATCGTCTGCAGCTGGCTGACGAACCAGGCGTCGGAGAGCGGAACCAGCCGGTGAGTCTGCTGACCGGCGGGCATTCTTCCTGCCGTCCTGGCGGCTTTTTCCGTCCGTTGTTTCAGGGTCGCAAGCTGCACAAACGGATACGGAGGCGCAAGCGAAAAATCCCCCCTTGTCAGCGCCAGCGCTTCGTTAATTCGCGCGCCCGTGTTCCAGAGCGTCGCCAGCAGCATCTTGCGGTGAAGATCCGGCACGTAGTGGAGCAGGGCGCTGACTTCCGGCGCCAGCAGGTATTTCGGGAGTTCATCCTGAACGAGAGCCATCTGGCGAAGTGCCAGCGCTGCTGGGTAGTCTATGGCGACAGGTAATGATGTGTTGCTTACTGGTATACAGTTAGCGGGAAGCGAAGTCATCGACATATCCCTCAGTGAAGACGCTTATGGATGGTGTCGCTGCGGTAATTTCAGAATATGCCATCATCCGTCCTGTATAGTGCATCTTCCTGCAGAAGGGTTTCAGCCGCCACGGTAATAAATGCTCGTACCGTGCAGATAGCATTCTGCACACTCCCCGAACTGATATACACGGGTTCAAGAGATTCGGTAACTCCATTACGGTGTACCAGTGCGTTTCGGATCTTGATTACACCCTTAATCTCCTCCAATGGCCACTCATGTGGCGTTGTCAGCATCCTTGAAAAATACCAACCTATCACTTTGTGGCTCTGAAATGTCTTCTTCGCTACAAGAGACTGAGCTCGCCAGGTATAAACCTTCTCAGGAGTGTCTTTATCCGGCTCCTGCTCGACCCATTTGGAAGCAAGTAATTTTCTTCTGTCTTCCTTATTAGGAACCAACGAATCAGCCTCGTGCAGGAACTTCTGTAAATGCGGGGGATGACTAAGAAGTGCTCTTGCGCTGTACATCAGAAAGCTGTCCAGTACACTCACGCAATGAACGTAAGCCATCCGCTCTACGATCCTGGGTTGGTTGAACTGCATCAGGCTCTCTAACTCATCCAGTTCAGCCTTTGCATCCTGCAGGCGGTCAGGAATACTGGCAAGCGAAGCCTCAAAATATTGCTGCTCAGCCGCCTCTTCCATCCAGTCCTGAAACCAGCTGTATTCCTGCGCTGCCGCATCCCATTCAGGAGTTCCTTCCTCAGCATCCGGATAATTTTCCGCAATCCATTCGTCACGCCGTTCCTCCTGCATTTCAAACAGCAGTTCTTTCATACTTCCCATTTAAACCTCGCCATCAATGATGTAATCCCGCCATCAATTACTCCTCTGACCTTCAGGGGGCGATAATGTAATAGCCTTTAAAATAGTCATCTATCTGACAGGATTGCCAGGGCGGAGCACAATGTTGGAACAGCGGTTTTTTGTAGTCACCAACCAGTTGCCATGAGTCCGAGTTATCCATTCGTTCTGCAACCATTCTTCCGTTACGTTTCAGGATTTTTGGCGATTTCCAGTTATGTCTGGCGTTAATCATTTCTGTTGGCGTTGCGTATGCCGCTCCTGAATACAGCCATAGCTCTTTATGGCCATATACATCCTCAAGCTCCCGGACCACATCGTAAAATGATCTAAATGTTGGTTTACCCATACCTCGCCTCAAAAATAGTATCCGGTTCAATAGTCACGCAGAGTAATGATGACGCGCAGCACAACCCTGCTTCTGTCACACGGATGATTTTCCCATGACGTCATCATTTCAAGGCTGATAATAAGCAGCCACATAACCACGCCGTTAAATTACCGGAGAGCCGTTTTCGTCAGATCCGACTTTCCTGAATATCACAACTTTCCGGAAGTGTACCACGCTGAGGAAATAATCATATCGCTGTTTTCCGCCCCTGCGCGGCGCATCACAGGTCAGGGAGATGACACAACATATAGTGTCAAGAGCAGCTGAATTCAGCACTACATGTTGTGCTTACAGGGTGTGGCGCTGTGCGGAGGGGGAGGAAGATCCGTAACAATGAGTTTTCGGATCTCAGTGGAAACAGACAAAATAAAACCGCATTCTTACTGGACGCGTACGGGTTTAACCCGTACATTTACAGTTTGTGAACGTACACGAATGTAATAAAACCAGATAAACGAAACCAAGTGAGGCCCCCGTGGACATGAAAGACCAACGTATTGAACTCCGTCTTCCTCAGCAGCAACTTGATGAGCTGGATAATTTCATTAACAACATTGACGGTCAGTATAAGCCGTCCCGCTCGGATGTTCTGCGTTCGTTTATAGCGCAGGGTGTTCGCGGGAAATTTACTCCGGCCAGCCAGGAAGCGGAGATGTTTCCCCTGTCAGCGCGCCTGAACATCTTTTTCCAGCTCTGCCAGTTGCTGCGTATGGAGTGCGGTAAAGACGGACGTTCTGTCCAGCCTATCAACCCCACTTATGGCTATAACAATCGTGTCGCCAGTACTGTCACAGCAGAAGCTCTGGTGCGTCAGGTTTATCTGCAACGCATGACATGGTTCTTTGAGCTCGATGCCGTGCACCTGCAAGCCATTAACCCTAACCTGGGCCAGGACATGATTGTATCCCTGATGAATCCGCAGCCCAGTCCGGTGATCTGTAATACCCTGGACAGCGTGATAGCGCTTCGTGACATGTTCTCGAATATCAGGATGGTACTTGCCTCGGCCGAGAAAACAGTGAACGATTGGAATGACCAGAAGACCCGCGACGCGCTGGCCCGCATTCAGGGCTATGTAGAAGACAACGGACTGCAGTTAACTTTCAAGGGGTATCCTGACACAGAAGACTATGCGCTGCAGATTGACATGTGGTCGCTGCTTAACTGGATTGATAACGGACAAGGTGATCACCGCATCGGCGATTACGGTCTGCGTAATGACAAGGATCTGACAGATAAGTACGCCGTCATGCTTGAGGTGTACCAGAATATCCGCAGTAACCATCAGTTCGATCTTAACGGACTCGAACAGATGGTGAAGAGCCGTCAGTTCCACATGATCTGAAAATGAGAGCGGCTTGATTCTGCATCAGAACGGAAAATCGTCATGACCAGAGGCGGTGTCCCATAACTGAGTTATAGTACCGGCTGGTTCTGAAGTCCGCGGAGTATAGTGGTATGTGCTCCGCCTGACGGCATCAGTGGAGTATTCAAACCGGGCTGCCCGTATACCGTGAACGCTGACAGAATCGAGATCTATCTCCAGAGCAGGCTCCCGTGGGTCGTCGGGAAGTGAAAGGTCAGACAGATCATGCCTGGCTGGAGGAGGGTCTTCCTGAGCAGAGATAACCTCTGTCACACAGATATCAGTCTCCCATTCGTCTTCGGCATACTGATGGCCATATCTGATCATGCAGTCATCCTTTGCCGGTAGCGTCATAAAGGCGACACGGGAGGCTTTATGGAACAACACAACGTTGTACCGTTCCTCCTGATCCGCCCCCGGCAACTGCACGGACGGATACAGGATACCGTCAAGATTAAAGCGGAGAGGATCTGCCAGGTATTCAGCGATGACCTGAGTTGGTATATAGCTGAAATCTTCTTCGCCAGGCAGAACCGGCTCGACAATCCGGCTGGTAAATGTGGACAGGAATGCGGCCTGCTCACGTCTTTTTATGTAGTCCGGATCAAGCAGACTTCCGCTCTCCAGAACACTTTCAAGCGCCGGCAGGTTCAGGAGACGGAGCGACCGGATAAGACTGAACTTCGCGCACACCACTTTGCAGCCTACTGGTGGACGTATCTCAGATATAGCCGTATCGACTGAACTGGCACCATAGAATACCGAAATGCCCTTTGCACTCATACGGTTAGAGCCGCTGAACTGATGCGGCGGCGGACCTAATTCTTTGTCCGGCGTCACAAGTATTTGCTCCAGCTCATGATGATTCCGGCACCACCGGGCACGGTACAGTGACGGGATAGCTGTACCTGGTCCAGCGTCAATGATCACAGGTTCTTTTCCACGGGCGCGCATTGTCTCTACCCCCTGGAATATACCGTCCAGGGTGGAGCTCACGGCATTATTGATGAAGCGTGATTCTGTTTTCAGGGAGGTAACAAAATTTATCCACATGGAATCGAGACGGCCGGTACTGATCTGTTTGCGTTCTGCGTAACAGGACTCGCGGGCAAACTCGGTCTCAAGTCCCATCACATCGGAATCAAAATCTGAATGTCTGTATTCGAGCAGCTGCTGAATATCGTCTGCGAGTGCACGACGAGACTGGAGCAAATCTTCAATGAGCTGCACTACATTCTCCCCCTCACGGAACCACTCATAACCGTCAATATGACGAAGACTGGCATACTCCATATCGTTCGGTTCAGTGTCAGTCCGGTAAAAATGAGCTTCAATAGCCTTTTCTGTCAGGTCGCATACCTCCTCCAGGGAAAAACAGGTGTGAATCTCATCGCAGTAATCACAGGTTTGTATACGTCCTTCTTTCTCGACCTTGTGGCGTAAAAATTCTTCGCCAATACAACAAGCACAAACCCAGCGCTGCTCTGACTCTTCCACATTCATAAAAGGCTTTCTCCGAGATAATACTCTACTCAGGAAGTGTACCAGACGTAACCTGACTTATATTTCCGAATTCGCCGGAAACCGGATCTGCGCGGCAGAAAAGACGCAAATAATATGATAATAAAAAACACACACAAAATCATATCAGATATGATTTTCATCATTGATGAAAAAACCATATCTGATATTATCAGAAATCAGGAGCACACAAATCATGCAGGATATGATTTTTACCTGTCAGAACATTATCAGATGGAGCGTGCAGGATGGATGAAGAAAGGGTGTTTTCACTCAGCTATGAGCAGTTGACCCGAATAGCGGAAAAAAATATCCGTGAATGTGGGCTGGACAGCCAGAGCGCCAGGTGCCTCAATGAACTGAGGGCCTCAGCTCTGCTGTGGTTGTGGTATGAACTGGCCATTCATGGTGCGCCACAGAACAATCACGCACAGGCCCGGGAACGCATCGATACCGATTATCAGCGCCTCAAAAAACTCATCTGGTCGGAGGGTGACAGTTAATGACTCAGAGCCGCCGACCGTCGCCACTGCAGCGGAGAGTGCTGATTGTGCTGGCTGCCCTTGATGAAAAACGGCCGGGACCCGTGCTGACGCGGGACATAGAACGGGTGCTGGAGCGAAGCGGGGAAGCCCCGGTCTACGGGCCAAACCTGCGCGCCTCCTGCCGTCGTCTGGAGGATGCCGGCTGGCTGCGTACCCTGCGCGCTCCGAACCTGCAGCTGGCAGTGGAGCTGACGGACGCCGGCCGGGCCGTGGCACAGCCTCTGCTGCTGGCAGAACAGGACCGCCTCCGGGCAGAACAGCGTGCGGCAGAAGTCGTCGTACTGCCGCTGGTCCCGGCAGCAGGTCTGCCCGCAGACGGCACTTCTGCCACTGATCTGGCGGTGGAGCTGAACGGCATAACGTATCAGGCCTGCCGTGGGGATTTTGTGGTGCGTCTCGACGGCAGCACCTGTCTGCAGTTATGGAATAAAGAAGGCAGGGTGGTACGCCTGGAGGGCGATCCGCTGGAAGTGGCGCAGTGGCTGCAGGCCTGTCATGACGCAGGAATAGAGGTTCGCGTACAGATAAATGAAAGTAGCGTCCCGTAAAGGGGGCCTGAGTAAAGCGGCGCGGATGGCTGATTATTTCCAAGAATAATCGTCAGTTCAGGTATCGTGGATACCTGTAACAGCCTCCTGTGTACGAGCTAAATCCACACATCTTCTGCCGTAGCCAGGAACCTACTGGCTGAGTATTTCTGGTGGCAGAGCTACGTAAGTAGCCGTACCTGTATAGTAATCAGATATCCAGAGAAAACGTAATGAAAGATACAATTACTCCACTAAATTACACTAAGGAAGCCATAAAAGACCTGTCTGTCATGGAAAAAGGATTAAGGTCAAATGCACCTCTTACATCATATATTATGCGTCAGGTCATTGATATGCTGGACAGTAGTGTTAAGTTCATCTTACCGAACTGCTGCGATATTATTGAACCAGAAGAATACCGCCAGACACATTTCGATTTGGCACGATTACCATATCCAGTTGTAACATTTGAAATACCATGGTTCAAAGACAATGTAGAAACCCAAATAGGTGATTTTAATATATCACCATCATCCAGAAGAATTGCCCTGTGCTGGGAGGCCAGACAGAGTTTTGAACCCATCCCGGGATGTAATTCAATCCTTAACACTTATATTGATGGCGGAGTGTTTATCCTTCCTGTTTCATGGTCTGATGATTTAAAAATATGGATTCTTGGTGTCGGTGGAATGTTTTTCCCATATAACAACAAACTCACTAAATACGAACCTGACAGGACATTGCCTGCATCCAGGCTTGTAATCGACACATTAAAAGAGAATGGAGTAGCCAAATATAATGCAGCACACTTCAAAGCAGAGCCTTTTATAACAAGCATGGAATTTAAAGATGATTTGATAAAGCAGGTGGGAAGTATTGAAAGATTATATGCGCAAATTATTATGGATACTCGCGATGAACTACAGGCTTTCATACAGGCATGTAGCGTGTTAAATTGCGAAAATGTGTGTCCTGTCACACTTAGCACTAAACCAGAAAGAAAATTCATAAATGGTCGTAAAGTTCAGCCACCTGAAAAAAACAAGCGCCCTTCATATACTTATAAAGTATTGCAACTGTCTGAAACTAAGGTGCAAAGTAATCATACTGGAACAGGAAAATCCGGTGGGACGAAAAGGATGCACTTACGCAGAGGACATATTCGCAGGAAAAATAACAAACTAATATGGATCAGACCAGCAATGATTAATGCAAACAGTAGAGCAGGCATTGTTGATAAGGATTACCAGATAAATATAAGAAAAGAAGAAAACAAACCTTAGTAAATCTTACTGTGTAAGTAACAATCCGTTGTATCCTGCTATAAACGTTCCTGATTCACATAGCAGGGTACAGAGTCATCTTCGTAAATTATCAAGGGATATTACATAACAGAAAGTTTATTAAATTTTGAACTATGATATTATAAGGAAGTAGAACAACATAGCCGAGGTATTTATGGGAAAATATCAGGAAGAAAGGAAAACTCCGGTCATTGTGGTGAAAAAACGTCGTACTTTTTCGCCACCGTCCTTATCCGAAAAAACAGATATTATCGCACCTGTATTTACTGAACAGACGGCAGAATCAGCCCCCGCCGGAATAAATTCATCTGCCGTCGAAACACATATCCCCGAAGCGCCAGCCAGGAAGAAGAAAAAGAAAAGACACCGTTTTCCACGTCCCTCCCACTGGACCCGTGAGTATACTCACGAGTGCGTGGAAAAAATAAAGGCCCTGTTTCCTCATCTTCGTGCTGAAGGTGGTGGATTTATTCCCCTGAAAATTGGCATAAACAATGATATTTCGGCATTTCTGGCAGAACACCCGGAGACAGAACTGACCATGGACGAATGGCTCTGTGCAGTGTCCTGCATCACATCCCGCCGCGTATATCTGCAGCGGACAGCTGTCGCCGGCGTCCCACGTTATGGCCTGGATGGTCACCCCAAAGGGCAGGTCTCAGACTCTGAAGCACAGAGTGCCGGTCGCAGACTGGCGACATTAGAACAAAAGTGGCTCAGGATGCAGGCACAGCAGGAGAATATTTCTGGGCAATAAACACTCCTGATAACAGGTGGACAAAAAAAGGAAGCACTTGATAACATCAGGAATTTTATTGATAAACAGCAGTTAACGAATAGTGATACTCCGAAGAAAAGCACGGTCCCAAATGAAGATAAAAAAGGCATAAGATGATGATCACAGGAAATGGAATAAACACTGTAACTGTCAATGGAAAAGTGAAACACATCACAGAACTGGATGATATAACACTTTGTTTAGAGTGGACAAAACTACGAGAGGAAAACAATCGTCTTTATGAAATTAATAACCAGGCAAACAGAGGATGGCGTGGTTTCATCCTAAGATTGATAGGGGTTAACCTGCCAGATAAAAGGACTGAGTTTACACAACGTCTCTTATTGACGCGCAAAATTTCGGGTTCGGTCATGAAAAAGTAACATATTCTATGCTGGAACAGACTAATTTTGCATTCGCCGTCCAGGAGTTTGAGGGGAAAGTAGTCAGTGTTTACGCTCAGTCAGGGAAAGTGTGCAATGATAAACAACACGAAAGGAATCGTAGTACATGGGCACCGCGATTCAATATTCAAGGAAAACACAATACAGCAATGTACTTGTACTGTTTCTATTATTCTGGCGATTTCAATAAAGGCACTTGCTCGCGCTCTGTCATTTTCTGAAACTCTTCATGCTGCATTTCGATTTTCCTTCTAAGATCATAACTCGCATACCTGTTCTTTTTATGTATATCTATATCTATTTTTGTGACGAGTTCAAACCACAATGTTCGCACTCCCCAGGCAGCGTTATGAAACATTTCCGCAACGGCTATAGAGTCTGTATTAACTGCTTCGGTCATGTAGTCGCTAATACGTTCAGCGGTAATTTTCGTTATTTCATCGTAATTCATTTTATCTCCTACAAGATTATTTAATGGAATGAAAAATATCTGGCCTGATAATAATGTTCCAGAATTAATATCTGCAGGCTATGTTAAGTTCTGATGAATCCCCTAATGATTTTGATAAAAATCATTAGGGGATTCATCAGTGTTAAGTTGTCCCCACACACAATCTACCTGTTTTCTCGTGTGTGCCACAGGCGCAATACATAAATAGTCTGGCCATTAAGTTCGTAACGGATTTCGTACTCGCCAGCAAAAATCCGTCTGACCTCCCTGGGTTCAAACTGAAACAACTGTTCTCCCATACGTGGATGAGTTAACAGAATGACCGGTGCCTGTGTCAGGGATTGCACCGTTCTGGCGGCCGCAGGTTTACTGGCCAGCACCAGAAAATCATATAACCGCGCCAAATCAGAAAGCGCCTTACTGGTCCACTTCAGTTCCATCAGCGTGGCACCGGTAACGGATTGTCAGTACTGAGGCTGTCCGCCCAGGCCTGTACAGCCTGATGGTCGATAACCTGTCCGGATGTCACATCGTCCAGGGCTTCCAGCGTCAGGCGATTACGCTCCTCCTCCTGAGCAAGCCATGCAGAAAGCGCCTGTTTGATAATCCAGCCCCGGGAGCGTTCCAGTCTGGCGGCCATCTGGTCGACTTTATCAGCCATAGGTAATGGCACATGCGCGGTAATTACTTTTGTTGCCTGTGCGGTATTGTTTTTCATTTGCATATCCGATTAGCTGTTAATCATATTTAATCATAGTGATTACTTTCAGACGAAACAAGGCAAATAATGCGCGTCAGCGCATGTAAGGCGGCACTCCGTTGTTACATATGGCACAGAAACAAAACCGCCGAAGCCCGGCGTCAGCCGGTACTGATTGATAGATTTCACCTTACCCATCCCCAGCCCTGCTAAGCCATACCCGTTTTCAGCCATGACAGAGCTTCTGTGCGCGGTCGGAGTGGTCCCGACGAGGGTTTACCCGAAGTCGGGGCGTATCTCCGCGTTAGCGGGCCGAGAGGGCCGCTTACGAGCGTGTATTCAGTACGTCCAGCCAGAAGACTGACAGCGATGATGCTGCTTAGTTACAACATTCATAATTAAAAGCGATGTTGTTCCCGCCCTTTGGGCGGGGGCGGCCTCGCTTTTCAGTTATGAGGGGTAGGCACGGTGCTGCGTTTGTGTGGTGTTTTTATTCCTGATGTCTTTTTGCTGTGGTTTCAGAACGGTGAGGTTCGGGGCCCGCGCGTCAGCGTGGGAGGTGCATATCAGTCTGTCCACAGGACAGGCATTGAACAGGTTTTCTTTTTAAATGGAAGTAATTAAGTAGTTTAAAGGAAATACAGTACTGGAGTTTAAAAGAAACATTGCACCCTGTAACGCCTGCGGCTGGCGCTTTATAGCATTAACGGTTGTAACCTTATGGAGAAGTCCCTTGCAGTTAAATGTGGATAAACAGAATTACCCGTCTGTGAGACGTGTTTTGCGTGAAAAACAGGGGGAGCATGATGAGCCGGAAGGCAGATGATGAGGCTGTTTTTTGTGTGCTGTGCTGCTTTTTTGTGCGTCGCCGGGCTTCAGACGTGCGGAAGCCTCCGGCGCAGGCCGGATTATTCAGATGAGGTCAAACTCAGGGTGAGGCAGTGGCCAGCCGTGTGTAGTTGTTGTTCCGCGACATTATCATGCGTTCCTTCACGCGACGGTCGATTTCGCGCTTCACGGCCTCCAGGCTTCCGCGGAAACGCCCTTCCGCGATTTCACGTGTCAGCTGCCGTTTCACCAGGGTGACAATGTCCTGACGGGTCCTGCCTGCATCGCGGCGCGCACGGGCACGTTTCATGCCGTGGGACTTAAGCTCTGCCTGATAACTGCGGAAACGCTCGCGCACAAAACGCCAGGCCCTCGCTATCAGTTCATCCATACCCAGCGCATCCATCCCCTGCTTTTTGCGCAGCCTGTTTTCCCATTCCACGCGGCTGCGGCGTGCGGAAGCCACTGCCTCTTCTGAGATATCGAGTGAGTCAAACAGTGCCGGCGTGAACGTGATGTCGGTCGGGATGTTACAGCCAATTGTCGGGTCGTATTCCGTCTGGTAGGTTATCAGCCCCAGCTCAGACAGGAACTTCAGGGCACGGGTGGCACGGGTGATGGAAAGTTTCCCGGCCTCAGACTCCGTCGCCAGTCCGCACTCAATGGCCAGCGTGGTGATGGAGCACTGCACGCGGTTGGCCAGCGGGTCATAGTGGAAACACAGCCCCTGCAGCAGCGCATCAATCGCCCGGCGGCGCAGCACCGGCGGCATACGCCGGCGCAGGCCGCGCGAACGGGCATACGCCACATGCGCGGCAAAATCAAAACGGGAGGTGAAGCCCACGGCCTTTTCCATCAGTTTTTCGCAGAACTTCAGCGTTCCGGCATCTTCACGGGGTGTGAACACCGGATTCGGGTTCTTTACCTGACGGTATGTGCTTTCAGTGAATGAGGTCTGGTTCAGGGCCGCCACAAGCTGTCGCTTATGGCGGGAACAGATTGCCGTGCGTTAATGCACTGCGAAGGGTTGAATCTCTGACACGGTTTCATATATACTTATCCCGTATTCTGTGAGGCCCCCATTATCTTTCAGTGATTCCGCCAAGTTTCGATGAAAGATTATGGGGGTTTTCCTTTATGGTCTTCTGAAACTTTTTTCAGCCTTCCGGCCCCGGCAAACAGCCGTCGTTTCTGCCATACATCCTGAATGCCTTATGGCGCATCCTGCCGTTTTCTGACTTTCCGGATCGTGAGGATCCCAAAAGTCACTGCATAACGATCCGCAATATACCCCTTTTCCACCGCTTTGAAAAGCCGACACGATTTCTCTGATTTACCTGGCCTCTCATTAACCACCTAAAAAGCGTCGTTTTTTTGAACTGTGTCAAAAAAATGAACAATTTCACAAACGATCTTTTATGCTGCTTTTTTCTTCTTTTCCAGTAGAAGAGATCGCCGAATTTTTTTAAACGATCTAATATCCCGCACACAATATCAAATATAGAATAATATTCTGTCTTATCAGATATAACGATCTATTCAACTGCTTATCTTCGCTCTTGCCACAGATACATCCTTATGTAATATATTTTCCAGCCATTAATCCTGTTTGCAGGAGTTGTCGGTTTTCGCCCGCCTCGAAACCGTCCACAAGGCTTACAAGAGTGCGTAAATCATGTGCCTGTCAGAACTGCAGGCCAGGCTGAACGTGGGTCAGCCGCTGTTTCCGACACATGCTTTATGTATTCGCCGTTCACAACAACATCGAAGCCCCCCTGCGGGGATCGATTTTCGCGGAGCGTTCCGGATTTTGAATATCAGTGAATTACATCAACGCAACTGGTATCTGGCACAGTACATCCCTACCGGCAAAAACCGCGAACATCTCTTTTCCTGGCTTTCCGAACAACACGTCCTTCCCTGGACACCCCTGATACTGAAAAAGGTCCGCCGCACGGATAAAGTCTGTGGTTACCGTCGACATATACACGCCGTGTTTCCCGGTTACTTTTTCCTGAAAGCAGACCCCGAAAGCCACAGCTTCACTCACCTTCGCCGTCACAGTGCCTTTCTGGACTTCGTGAAAATGGCCGGTGAAATCAAAACCGTCAGGGAGGATATCGTTCAGTCTTTGATGAAAGTGTACCCGGATCCTGCGCTCAATCCGGCAGCCAGGGAGGAGCTGGATGCTGCCTCCACCCTCTGGCTGACAAAAGCGCGTTACCAGTACCTCCTCCGGCTTGATGCCCAGCCTCTGCCGGAGTCGAGGATCGCCCTGCTCCTGCACCTGGTATCTGATGACGGAGCGTTGACATGAAAATTGCTGTCTTCATTTGACGACTTTCCCGGCCTTTATGGCCGGGCTTTTTTTCCCCATCTTTTCCCCAATGCCCGGCACCGGTGACACCTGCGTGTACGGAGAGCGGCTGCCGGGCATTTTTTTTCAGGACATCGTTATGACCATTCAATCCCCGGAAAACCCTGTCATTCAGTTACTGGAGAATATGCTTGAAGCGCTCTCCACCTCCCCGGACAGCATCAACAATGAACGACGTCGCCGGCGCTTCCTGCTGAACTGGCTTGATTCCGCCCGACAGATGAGTGAGTTCAGGGGGATGCCTGAAGAGTTCACCGCCCTGCGCAAACTGCTGGCCACCAATACGGACATACCGGTAGAGAACACGCTGAAATCACTGCTGGAAAGTGGCCACAACGCAGCACTGTATGACCTGTACCGCTTCCGCTCGGCTCTTGCCACGTGCAGGAGTCTGGGATGGCAGATTGGCACGTGCGCATGGAATGACCAGTTACTGAGTGAGACACTTTCCCGCGCACAGACCGGGAAACGTCATATCCTGCAGCTGAACAGCACCGGGGACACCTTTTCCACCACGGGCAGAATGATCAGACCGGTGGCATTTTCATTAATCCATCCGGCCACCATCAACACGTCTGAGGTTGAAGAGATATTCCGGGATGAAGGTTTTATGCTCGCACACGGGCGCGAATGCAGTCTGAACGGCAGCGGCAGAAATATGCTGTCACGCATTCTTCATGTGGGCCATTCAGGTTTAGCGGAAGAGGAATGGGGCATGGACAACAGTCTGCTTTTACACTGAAATACCGGGACAGCCACAACGGCAGCCACTCTCCGCTGACTTTTTTTCGCAAATCGCGGTTTGCTGATGTGGATGTCCCATTTTTGATTATCCGTCCTCTCCGGTTGTCATAAGGCGCATTCCGGCGTGAGGCTTCTGTTGTTATCATCCCCTCCTGCAGACATCCCCTTGTCTTCTGATGACTGACGATATGCTTCTTCTGACAATTAAAGAAGCGGAAGCTTCACGCCATAATGTTGTTTGACTGACCTGCCACAGGAGGAAAAATGACACTGACGTTACTTACCGCGTATAACGCACCCTATCTGGCAGCCCTGACACGTCCACTGGTCATGCCTGCCCCGGAAAAGGTTCCGGATGTCAGCGAACCGGTAATCGCTCCGGATAACTCAGAACCACAACAGGTTTAATCCCCGTGCCGGAATTTTTCCGGCATCTTTTTCACAAAGAATGCCCTCACGGGATATTCTGGTTTAAAGGAGGATTGAAAATGTCCGCAGAAAAATTCAGAGTTGTCATATACACCAATACATGTGAAAAGAAAGTCAGTTATATTTCTGCAACAGAAGATATAAACATCGCTATAATGCCATTTCAGACGGCAGACAATGGCTTAATTATTGTGTGTCAGAACTCCCGTATAATACGACGCAAAGAGCGTATCCCCGGAAGCAGCTGTGAATGGAAAGATGTGACATTAGCACCAAAATCCAGAAACCGCGTTCAGTTATAGCCTGACAGCCTGCTTCTCATCTCCCATAAAAGGGGATAAAAATTAAATATTTCACAACCGCGATATTTTTCAGGAATGCAGATTATTTTCTGTTATGACCAATGGAGAAACAGGCATGAGAACAATCACAACACGTGAACAATTATTAATTAATGGGAGAGTCCACGAAAGAATCGCCACACATATAGTTACAGGAGCTCATGGGTATGAAACGCTTTGCACAAATGGCTATAACGTCAGATACAACAAGGCGCAGCAACTGGTTGAAAGCTGCGAAAAAATAGCTGAAGGTAAACTACCTGTTACCTGTCCTGTCTGTTTCACCATATGGCAGGATGTACACAGATTCACCCACGTTGACTTTGACACACAATCGGGGAAAAGTGATTTTATTGATACCTGCCATTCGGAGATCATAACCGGCATGTTTCAATAACAGGCAAGAAATAAAATAATGTTCAAGTTCTGAAAAACAATATCACTTGTTTTCTGGAAACTATCATTTGCAGCAGGACGTTTTTCTTTTTATATTTCCGGAACCGGAATGTTTTAGTTTTCATAATCACCCCGAACATGAATGTTCATCATCAATATCCTGATGAAATTATATTTATCTGAAGACCTGTTACCAGCCACCTGTCTTATACCGTAACCCGATACATACCGGATTTATTCTATGAAAAAGAAATCACTTACACTCCTTCTGCCGTCATTACTCAGCGGCTGTACGGCATTTAATGCCACGCCTGTTCCTGACACCACGCCTCCGGCTCTGGTGTTCGTCGACGGACAAATTCGCGAAAGCGCTGCCATTATCGCCCATACGCAAAAACGTCTGCTTCCGCCACCGGTGACCCGCCCTGTGACGCCGCCCCGCCCGACAACAACAGCGACGCCCACAACCGCAGTCAGCAGCCAGAGTACCGCACTGCCTCCCCGTCCGCTCCTTCAGGCCACACAGCTGCCCGCACTGGTTATGACCGGTAAACCCGGTCAGTCATCCGTCGTTTATTTACGTGAGGCACATCAGCGCTCCGTCAGTGACTGGATACGCCAGTTGCTACCACCCGGCTGGCAGTTCCGGCAACAGAACGCTGCCATACCGGCACTGAACAAACGCCTCCCCGTCTGGTCCGTTAATGACCAGTGGCACCGGGCACTGAATGCGCTGCTGGCCGGCCAGCAGCTTTACGGACATATGGACTGGAACAGGAAAATACTGACTGTCACGACCTCTGCAACACCGCCGGTCGACGTCACGGCACCGCAGGGTTCACAGAAAGCTGCTGATACACCGCGTAATCCGTTCAGGGGCAGCACCGCAACGCCGGCAGGCCCGACACCAGTGACACCTGCCGTCAGCGTTTCCCGGGCTCAGACCACCACCGGGACATCCGGAACTCCAGAGAGCAGAACAACCACGCCAGCCCCGGTGGCCACGAAACCGGTAGTGCCACCACAGCAGAAGGTCATACCGCCACGGCAGTGGAAAATGGAAAAGGGGACCACCCTGAAAGACGGACTGGCCCGCTGGACATCATCCGAAAAATGCCCGCACGGCACATGGACACTGCGCTGGGAAACACCTGTCAACTACAGCATCGATGCCCCTCTGGTTTTCACCGGCAGTTTCCGCCAGGCGCTGGAGCAGCTCTTTGCACTCTATACCCCGGCTGAAAAACCGCTGTATGCCCGGACCAGCACTGCACAATGCCTGCTCCGTGTGACAGACCGCCCGCAGGAATAACCTATGGGATGGGTTACGGGTTTCATTATGGTCATTATGGCCATTGGTAATTTCTGGTTCCACAGTCACCTCAGCCGTACTGTGCACCATCAGCAGACCGCTGAAATCACACAGCAGGCTGCAGACTTTATTCGTTATATGAATGCCATCAACGATTACCTGTATCAGCACCCTGAACGACGTGCTGCCGGTGGTCAGCTCACGTCAGCACAGCTCGGTCTGCCCGCCACGAAAAACGTCAGCCACCTCATCAGTCAGCAGCGCGTTTTTGTCTGGGCAAAAGAAAAACCCGGCCTTATGGGTGCCCTCCTGGAACAAAGTGGTGATTCGGCCCTGCTTGCCAGAGTGGAAAACGGTCGCCTCCTGGACACCCGTGGGCGGCGTATTTCCATCACGCTCCCTGCTGTGATCCCCGATCAGGTCATCATCTGGATGAATTAGGCCGGACTCTGAATAACTCACGGATTTATCTATGAACAAAAAACTTCTTGCTATTATGATTGCAGCCACTCTGCTGCAGGGCTGTACCAGTTTCCGACAGGCAGAGAACACCAGAAAAGACGCCGTTGCTGAACAACAACGGGCCCGGGAAATGATCGCTGAGCTGCGAAACCGGACACCGGTTGTAAAGGAATCCCCACGTCAGTGGATCAATCCCCGTCCGGTCACGGATAAAAACCCCGGTAATGCGGTGCCCGGCTGTCCGATTATCATTAACACCCGGCAGAGCATCACCCTTCAGCAGGTGGCCCAGCGGATCTCGGAAAACTGTCATATTCCTGTAAGGATCACCCCTGATGTACAGGCGTATCTGAGCGTGACCACCTCCGGCAGTACGCAGCAAATCCAGGGCACAGTACCACCGCCGGATACCGGCGGTATGGTTCCACTGGCCGCCATAGGCAGTTCTGACACGACACTTCCCCGCCTGCAGGGAAATACGGCGTCACTTCCTGAACTGAAGGCTTCAGGACTGACATCACTGCTGAATGCGGTCGCTTCCCGTCTCGGGATTTCCTGGCGTTATGATGGTTCACATATCACGTTCTATTATCTTGATACCCGGACCTTCCCGGTGACCTATATGGACAGCCAGGTTGCCTATAATGCCACCGTGGTCAGCGGTACCATGTCATCAAATGGCTCATCAGGTGGAACAGCATCGGATGCCATTTCCGGTGATGCCAGTAATACCCAGACCACCACCGTGGATATGAAATCTGCGCTGTATCAGGATGTGAAAAATGCTGTCTCATCAATGCTGACGCCGGGTATTGGTCGCATGTTCATGTCGACGGGCTTTATCACCGTCACGGACACCCCACAGGTACTGGAAACGGTCCGGACGTTCATTGAAAAACGCAATGAAGAAATGAAGCGCCAGGTGGTGCTGAATGTGGAAATTCTGAGTATCCGGAAAACCCGTAATGAGCAGGCAGGTATCGACTGGAACGCAGTCTTCAGCGACAGAACGCTGGGACTGAGCCTCGGCAGCACATTCACCAGTGCAGCCAGCGATACCGTCACTGGTGGTGTTTCCATTGTGAACGGGAAACTCACCGGTTCAAAAGCCTTCCTGAAAGCACTCTCTTCCCAGGGAGATGTCAGTGTGGTAACCCGGAATTCCGCCGTGACCAAAAACCTGACCCCGGTACCGATGCAGATTGCCAATCAGCAGAGCTACATTGAGAGTGTGACGACGGATACCACCGCCAATGTCGGCTCATCCACCTCCCTGAATGCGGCCACCATCACCACCGGTTTTAATATGACCCTTCTGCCGTTCATTCTCCCGGACTCACAGACACTGCAGCTGCTCTATTCCATGAGTCTCTCCGACAAACCGGTTATTGAGAATTACGAGAGTGGTGGAAGCAAAGCCCAGCTGCCGAATGTGGATCTGAAAACCATCAACCAGACAGTGGACCTGAAATCCGGGCAGACAGTCATTATCAGTGGCTTCCAGCAGTCAGGGCGTCGCAGTGGAAAACAGGGTGTCGGCACACCGGGATTCTTCGGTCTTGGCGGTGGGATCAACAGTGAAAACGACGACACCATTCTCGTGGTGCTGATCACGCCCAATATCATCTGATTTGCAGAAGGAGGACTATCGTGACGGATATTTCACCGACAGAGCGACAGGTGTTTCCGCTGACGGCAGGACGGAATGTATTTCTTGCCGGAATGGACTGGAAAACACTGCCCGCAAGCCATAAAAACCCCCGGACGTTTGCCCGCAGTCTGGGGGCAGTACGCTATATTTCCTGTGAGTATCTCAGTACGGAAGATACCGATCGTCACATCATGGTTGCAGCCGTCAGCCAGAATACACTCCCCAAAGGCAGCCGCAGGTATTTCTCTCTCGCCATGCTTATCCTGCCCCTGCTCGAGCCAGGAGGATACGCTATCGTTGAACTGTCACAGGCAAACGATACAGAACTTTATGGTTTTGTTTCTGCTGTTGACGGCATCCTGGTCAGTGACCTGGTGGGAACCCGGGAGGAAATCAGGGAGGCCCGGGAAATATTCCTCACCATTAACAGCGCGCCTGAACACGGCTGGACATGTTATGAACCGCCCTCGTTTAACGGGCCTGACGGCAGAGGTCCCCTGCCACTGGAAACCCTGACAGGTGCAGGGAAATATCCGGCAGAAGCACGCCTTCACCCCGTATCCCGTGGGCCACAGCTTATTCCGGTATTACTCATACTCACCCTTCTGGGTACTGCATGGTATGGCTGGCAGTACTATGAACGCCTGAAGGCAGAAAAAGCAGCACTTGCTGAAGCGGCACAAAAAGCCGCAGAGGAACGGATCACACCACCGTGGCTGAGTATGCCGGAAACCGGAGATTTTATCCGGGGATGCAGTGACGTATGGTCACGCCTGCCGGTGTCGGTCGCCGGCTGGCGATATTCACTCGCCGAGTGTGCTGCCACCGGGAACAGCGGCAATCTGCGTGCATCATATACAAACATCGCCGGGACGACAGTGACCGCATTCAGCCAGCGGGTCAGGGAAATTTTCAGCATCCGGCCGTTTATGGTTATGCCGGACGGGAATAGCGGTGGTTTTGCCCTGCCGGTCACCTTCAGTATGCCTGAAACTCCCGTTGCCGTTGAGGCATTACCGGAAAACACCCTCCTGCAGGAACGGCTGACCACACTCGCCCGGTCGATGCAGCTGAAAATGGACTGGCAGGAAGTCAGCAACAGCTTCACCGATGAAGACGGAAATACCATCCAGCCCCCCTGGAAGGAGTATGACCTGCAGATACTGACGACACTTCCGGCGCACCAGGTGGCAGAGCATTTCAGTGAACCCTCCGTCCGTTTTATCTCCGTAACAAGGCAACTGGAAGAGGGTCGTTTCCGTTATCAATTCACAGGTAAATATTATGTCCAGTAAAACAAAAGCTCTTCTGCTTTCCGTCCTGATCCTGCCGACAACGGTCGCGGCCAGCACCATCAGCAACATGCAACAGAATAACCGGCAACTCCAGGTGGAACAGATTCAGGAAGAAACTGCACTGTATGAAGCCATGCTGGCAAGAGAAAAGGTGCGACATGAACTCAGAACCCTGGAGCAGGGAGAACCAGCTGAGCCTGTGCATTCACAGGAAAGCAGTTCAGCCGTCACGACAGATACCCCTGCCCCCATTACCGGTATTCCCCGGCTGACAGAGATATCCGGAGTTCAGCCCCAGATAACCGCCAGGATACAACTGCCGGGCGGACAAACTGCTGATGTAAAAGAAGGGCAACACATTCCCGGCACCACATTCCGCGTGGAAAAGATCACCACTGACAGTGTTGTCCTTGAACAAAATGGTATCAGAACAACACTACAACCCTGACTCAGTGCCGCCATTTACAGCCGGCTGTCGGAACAGATTATTCCCCCGGCCCTTAATCACAAAAAAAATCGTTTCCGGGTACCGCTGCCCGTAAGGAGATTTTATGCTGGCACCTGCAGACCAGCCACCTGATGACATTCTGGATTACGTGGTTGTTGATACAGATAAAACAGGACAAATTCGTGTCAGAGTGGTGGAAGGAAAAAAACACCTTCGTGCCGTCCAGGATTATCTGACCCGCCTGTGCTCCCGCTATCCGGGTAAAGTATCCCCGTTTGAGTTCACCACACTTGATGTGATCGCCCGACTCCGGCAGGAGACGGTCATTTCCGGGGTGGAAAACGGAATTAACCCCGTACAGCAAAAAATGCTCGGGTATATCAGCCATGCGGCCACCCTCAGCGCCTCAGATCTTCACATCACGCCGGGGCGTGACAGTACGGATTTCACGTATCTGGAGGCCCGTGTCCACGGAGAGCTGGAGCTGCTCGATATCGTCAGAAAAGATGAGGGGCTGGAATTACTGGGGGCCACCTATTCCGGAATGACTGATGTCATAAAGGGAACACAGTTTGATCCCGGTGTCCCCCAGGATGCCCGTCTGGCTGAAAGATTCCTGAAACTGGCCGGACTGTTTGGTGCGCGCTACTCCCACTATCCGTGTGTGGGCGGACTCTATGCCGTACTGCGTCTGATCAAGGATGACAGTCAGCATATACCGACATTCAGTATGCTGGGGTATCACCCTGAGCAGGAGCGCGCTGTCCGAAGGATGCTGCAGCGACCGGAGGGCATCGTGATCCTCTCTGGCCCCACCGGTTCCGGAAAATCCACCACGCTGAGGACGGCTTCTGCCGCCTATCTGGAACAGTATGGCTTCAACGATACCGGAGGGATCCTGCTCCCCCGGCGACGTCTGTTCACAATAGAATCACCACCAGAGGGGCGTATCCCCGGTGCAATTCAGACGGCCGTTATGGATACCGCTCAGGGCTGGGTCGATTCTGTTAAGTCCGCCCTGCGCCTTGATCCTGACGCTATCCTGAACGGGGAGATACGTGACCATGCCTCCGCCATCACGGCGATAAAAGCCGCCATGACCGGTCACCTGATGCTGACCACCCTTCATGCTAACGACCCGATAAATATTCTTGAGCGTCTGGAAATGGAGGGCGTTCAGGCAAGGATGATTGCAGATCCGCAGTTATTTATCGGCCTGCTCAGCCAGCGTCTGGTTCAGGTGATATGTCCCCACTGCCGCCTCCCCTGGCATGAGGTGGAGAGCTCCCGGACGGATGAAGAACGACGCCTGGTGGAAAACTTCTGCCAGCCCGATGCCGTGTATCTTCGTAACCATAACGGCTGCCCACACTGCTGGCGTGGAGTGAACGGCCGGACCGTCATTGCAGAAGTGATTTCCCCGGATGCGAAGTTTTTCCAGATTTACCGGGAAAAAGGCCGGATTGAGGCAAAAACCTACTGGCACCGGGAGCTCGGCGGTATGACACGAAATCAGCACCTGCTGGGCAAAATCAACAGTGGTCAGGTCGATCCGCTGGCTGCGCATTACATATCCCCTGTAGACGAGGACAGCTATACGCTGCTGCACTGATATGAAAATTCTGGAAAGACTCAACAATACGGAACTGGAACTGTCCGGCCTTAACCGATGGCTGGGCAAAAAGACGTTCAGGCGGACTACGTTTTACGAGTCCCTTGCAGGCATGATCCGGGACGGCACACCGGTTATGCGGGCACTGGAGTTCATCTGCGATGTGGAAACGGATTTTGGTAAAAAGAAAGGGCAGTCCGGCCTGTATTTTCTGGCGACAGACTGTATCGCCAGCATACGAAGCAGTGGTCAGCTCTCTCCGGCCCTGAAGGACTGGGTACCCAAAGATGAAATTGCCCTGATCCGTAACGGTGAAGAGCGCGGTGATATCGCTGAAGCCATGTTTCAGGTTGTCAAAACGGCAAAAGGACGACAGGAGATGATTAGCAGTCTGGTGAGTGTCTGCCTCTATCCGCTCATCCTGCTGACGCTCTGTGTGGTGAATATGTATAACGTTCATACCCGGGTTATTCCGATGATCAGCGCCTTTGCACCGGAAGAACGCTGGTCAGTGCAAATGATCATTCTGGCCAAATCCTCCGAGCTGGTTATCGGTTATGGTTTGTGGCTGCTGGCTGGACTGCTTCTGCTGGCAATTCTCATCAGGATGTCATTCAGTCTGTATAAAGGTCCCCGACGACGGTATCTTGATCGCATCCCGCCGTGGTCCCTGTATCAGACATTCCATGGCGTGAATTACCTTTTTAATATTTCATCCATGCTGCAGATAAATATTCCTTTATCTCATGCCCTTACCAGAATAGAAAAACATGCAGAACATAACCGATGGTTAAAATCACGAATAAGTGCTATCAGAAAAAATGTCTTATCCGGTCAGTCACTGGCACTGGCCATGAAAAACAGTGGTTATGACTTTCCGTCAAAATCCTGTGTGAATAATCTTCTTTTAAATTCAGAAAGGGAGGACAGTGTTGCCAGTATGGCGCTTTATGCAGACCGCTGGCTGGAAGAAGCAAAAAAGAGTGTCAGAAAAAGCGGCATTATTATTACTGCTATATCAGGTCTGCTGGTATTTCTCTTCATCATCAATATGGTCAGTGCCATTTACGGCATCAGTGACATGCTGAAGCAGTAAACACAGCATCCTTTATATTCCCCTCGATCCAAATTCTGTTTTACCAATCTCAGGAGCTAATATGAGCGTCATAACCTGTTCGTATTCAGAACATAATATTCGTCACCTTCAGAACGATGATAAAGGCATGACCCTGCTGGAAGTCCTCGGTGTTCTGGTCGTCGCTGCCATTGTTATTGGTGCCGTGATGGGACTTATGTCCGATACCCTGTCCTCTTCAGACAACCAGAAGGAACTCAAAAACCTGCAGACAATCGCCACCAAAATGAAAGCCCAGAAATTCCAGGGGCAGTATACAGGTACTGACTACGTCAAAATCCTGACCGAAAGTGGTGGCCTGCCTGCCGATATGATCGCCGGTGGTAATAAGGCGAAAAATGCCTGGGGTGGTGCGGTAACCATCAAAGTCAGTTCAGATAAATACTCCTACGTTATTGAATCCAGCAATGTGCCGAAGAAAAACTGTATTGATCTGGTCACCAGCCTGCGCAGTTCATCCATGTTTACAAAAATCAACGGCAATGTGACGAATAAAGTTGACCCGTCTACAGTATGTAACGCAGATAAAACTACTATCAAACTGGAAACCAACAGTTAATCATTCATCAGCGCCCGCCTGGGCGCTTTATTTAAGGTCACTGTATGAACAGGTTATTTATCCTGACAGTGATTTTTTCACTGTTATGCTCACTTCCTTCCGCACAGGCATCCCCACAGGACAAACAATATGATCGTTGTTTTATTACCGCCGGAAAACGTTATTCCATTGATCCAGGATTACTCAAAATTATTGCCCGCAGGGAAAGCAGTCTGAATCCCCGGGCCATTAATCATAACAGGAATGACAGAGGAAAAATTATCAGTACCGATTACGGGATAATGCAGATTAACTCCACACATATTCCCGGGCTGAAAAAAATGGGCATTATCCGGAGTGAGAAAGATCTGTTGAATAATGTCTGCCTGAATATTCAGACCGGAGCATGGATCCTCGCCCGGCATTTTCAGCGATGCGGCGTAAACTGGGAATGCCTCGGCAGTTATAACGCCGGCTTCAGTAAAAGTAACACTCACCGCCGGATGAAATACGCCCGGCAGATTTACAGCGCTTACATGCAGGGACGTTAGTCCGGGAGAACTGCCATGCTCCAGATGATCCCGGCACTGCTGGTCGCAATAACCGTGGTAATACAGTGTCTGGCCGTTCAGATGAGTCGCTATCGACTCTCCCGGATGAATGCCAGCCCCCCTCACCATGGGCTTGCGCTGATGAGCGGGATGCTTGCAGCTGCCGCCATTATCCTGCGTCTTTATCAGAATGACAGTGCTGTCGGGGTGCTGTTTATGACGATAATGACCGGATGTATGACACTGATGACCCTGACGGATGCTGCATCCTGCCGTCTTCCCCGGCCCTTCACCATCATGTATCTGATAAGCGGCAGCGCATTTCGTCTCTGGCAGGGAGACTGGCTGACAGGCCTGTGCAGTGCAGGGTTCTGGTTCCTGCTGTTGCTTCTGTTCAGGCAATACACCTCTTACCGCAGGAAAACAGAAACCATAGGCCTGGGCGATGTTTTTCTGATTGCCGGTATTGCCATCTGGTCCCCGCCGGGAGACATCCCCTGGATTGTCGCAACGGCAGCAGGCGGAGCCTTACTTTATCTGCGGTGTAACAGACAACGACGCATTACCAGAGAACTTCCCTTTGGGCCGTTTCTCTGCGCGTCACAGTACGCATTTACTTTTTATCCCGGTGGCCTTTGGTAATACCGGAGGGAACGACTATGCAAAAAGACAACGATAAAGGTTTTGCACTTCTTGAAATTCTGGGAGGACTGGTTGTCATCAGCCTGCTCATGCCGCTGTTCTGGTCTTACATTGAAGACTACCTGAATGAAATGCGCAACCAGAGCGCCGCATTTCATGCAGATGCCTACAATACTGCAGCCAGGACCTACATCGCCGATAACAATGCCCGCCTGCATAGCGGAACGCTTCCTGCCACCTTCACGGCGGATGAGTTAATCCGGAAAGGATATCTGAAGGGTCTTAACCGCTCGCCCTTTGGGCAGAGTTATACCACCGGCATCCGTCGTAACACGAGTACCGGTCGTCTGGAGGCCCTGACCTGCTCCACCGGAGGGGAGAATATCAAAGACGATGCCCTGCGCAGTATCGCCAGCCTGCTCCCCGGTCTGGGCGGATTTATAGGAAAAAATGGCACAGCAACCGGTGTTTTTGGTGGATGGACAGATAAACCCGGCGACTATGGACTCAGCTGCAATGGCGGGCACATCGCCATCGTAATGATGGGTGATGACCTGCAGGAAAGCGATCGCCTGTATCGCTTTCAGGTACCGGGACGACCGGAGCTGAACCAGATGAACACGGCCATCAATATGGGAGGGAACAACCTGAACAATGCAGGAAACGTCAATGGACAAAGTGCAACACTGAAAGGTGATGTTACAAGCGAAAACGGCTGGTTAATCACCAAAAATGATAAAGGCTGGAAGAACATCACCTATGGTGGCGGTTTTACGATGACAGACAGCCAGTGGATACGCGCAGTCGGTGGTAAAGGAATTATAACCTCAGGGGAAATCAAAGGAGGAAAAGTCAGTGGGGGAACAGTCCGGTCTGACGGTCGCCTTTCCACAGGTGAGTATTTACAGCTGGATAAAACAGCCGTAGCAAATACAAAGTGTTCACCAGATGGACTTGTAGGCCGTGACAGCAAAGGGGCAATACTTTCGTGCCAATCCGGT
>NZ_JAGETK010000016.1:0-94699 GCF_017573605.1 Salmonella sp. 32070601201500089SM | reverse complement strand
CGATCAACAACCTGTTTGACCGCTTCAATTTTAAACTCTTCGGGATAACGCTTACCGCTCATGGGCACCTCTCTTTAAGTCATCTTAAATGACTCTGAGGTGTCTGTTAAACCTGTGGCGATTCAGAGCTCTTTGTTCCTTTAACCTTGATGAAGATGGTCAACGTCTGGTTTTACAATTCCGATACAGACAGGATAGCTGCTATGTTTGTTATCCATCTGGAAGGTTATCTGGCTGATAGCATCAAGCGCCAGTTGTGGTCATTGCTTCAGTACCCAGTGTGCCACTACAGTGCCACTACATTGGTGGCCGTAGGCCAAAACTGACGCCGGAGCAATGGGCGCAGGCAGGGTGCCTTATTAGGGCAGGAGTACCGCGACAGCAGGTAGCGATTATTTATGATGCGGGGCTGTCGACGCTGTACAGAAAATTCCCTGTGTTAGGGTAATGCAGTATTTCCACGGTGCGTGCCACCCAAATATGTGCTGTGGATGCTTTATAGGGTGTGCCATTTTTGTGTCAAACATGGTGAAGCATCATTCTATTTCTAACATCATGTGCCATTGAGTTGAGCAATGTGAATGCGGAAATGTGTATTTGAAACAGTTAGTTAAATGTGATTCTACTAATTCGTAATGCGAAGGTTGTAAGTTTGATTCCTGTTATTGCACCATTTCAATGTTACTGTAACTTCCGTGTTAGCCCATAACCATTCCAATTTCTACAAGACAGGTGCTTGCTATATATTTACCAATCAGTCATTTTAAAAGTGCGTCATAACCGGAGAACTGTCCTCGTCAGGAGGCCTGTTTTCAGAAAGGCAATATCCTGTTTCGACAGTAGCTTATATGTGACCGGGTTAGCAGCACATTCCCCTCCGCCACATTCCAGTACAGTTGAAATAAGGTTGGCAGTAATCAGTAACAGAAATACCCAACCGACAATACTGAACAGGTCCGGATTAATATTCAATGAACGAAATGCAACATTCATGCTACTGATTGCCAGAATTACCGCAACAGCAATAATAATCAGAATTGACGTAATCAGAGTCCAAGTATAAAAGTGTAATCCAAAAAATGCAGAACCATATCCTGTGTCACCGGGCATGATATGCAAACATATTTGCCGGGATGCCATAACTCCGGTCAGGATACTGCCAATAATTACCATCCCGTAATGTATACCTCGTAGACCAAAGCAGAGGTTAAATAAAAAGCCAAAACCGGCGATGATGAGGCCAGCCCGCTGTAATAAGCAAATTGGACAAGGCAGTTCATGCCTAACGAGTTGATAATAAAAGGCTACAACCAGAGCAACGCATATCCCAAGGAGTCCCACCTGATTAATCAGATGAACAAGTGTTGTTGGATGATGATGCGTTTTCATACACACTCCTTAAAATGACAAAGTCAGCGAATTGGTCATATGATGAATGAATGATAAAATAGTGACGATGAGTAAAACGGCCCACAGAATGTAGCTGACTTTATCCTTTCTGTTTATGGCCCCCATTGCCACGCTCAGTGCAAGCAAGAATGGCAGAAACATGAACATAAAAAACTCCTTTATTACATTGCTTGTTAATATAATCGCTGTGTATTACCGGGTCTGTATTCCAGCTTATCCACCCCGCATTAGCCGGAGCTCAGTAAGGCATCAGGAATTATTTGCGTTATTATAAATCGATTATTTCTGTGATGAGTTATCCCGGCATCTGCTGGTTACAGGGATATTTCTGGCGACAAGAGTAAGAAATATCCCGATAACTAATGGTATAATAAGCAGCATTGAGTGTGTTGAAATAGCATATCCATAAATATAGTCTTCCAGACTTACCGCAATCAGCGGAAAGATAAGAAATACAAGCGAAGCCTGGAAGGCATTAGCCTTTTGCTGAAGCGCAAAGTAGCACAGGATACCAAAAACTCCGGCAAAAGCCCCGAGATACAGGGTAGCTAATATTGAGTGTACTGAGAAGGTTGATACTTGTGGTCTTTCAAAAAACCATCCTGTCGCAGAAAGTATCAACCCAGCTAAAAGGCACGGGAGCGCATTAAATGTGATAACAGAGACAGTACAACTTCTTTTCTTACATTGTGTATATATTATGGCATGGATTAACACAGCAGAAATAAGCGCAGTGATACCCTGCCAGTGACTCTCTGTACTTGTATTCGTTTCTTCAAGAAGTATCCCCGTCAATGCAGTGATTGCGATAGTTAAGCCCGCGATCTGCATTAGTTTCGCTTTTTCATTTAGAAACAAAACCGATGCTATCAAAACGGCCACAGGCATATTCGCAAAGATAATGGCGGCAAGCCCAGAGTTGACATAGGTTTCACCATAAATCATTAGTGAGAAAGGAATGCAAAAATAAAAGATGCATATCACAAACTGGAATAATCGTTGTCCGGGAGGAAACAACAGTGTTTTTTTTCTTAACCATGCAATGATGATTAAAAAAGGTGCTGCAAACATAAACCTCATTCCGGTTGCAAACACTGGAGGGATAGTTTCAACGGCAATTCGCATGGCCAACCATGTAGTCCCCCAAGTCAGTGAAACTAGCATGAATAATATAGATATCGACACCTTGCGCATAAGATCCTCTCCGTAAAAAAATTAATTTAGCTTTTTAGCTAGAAAAAAGTAGCGTTTTCTTCACTGTGTTTTTTATATGTTTAGATAAAAATTTCTCTATCAGAAGACGCAGTTATGCTGAATGAGAAAAATAATAAATGACTCAGGCTGTTACCACACGATTGTCCACTGCGCCTGTAAGACCTGGCAGCAGTTGTCGATTTAATGTCTATTCTTGCTGGAAGGCATAAAACGCCTTGAAGATGAAGAGCTCACCATTAGTCGGGTCCCTTGTTGAGCCCGGACAAGTTTAACTTATCGCTTTCAACCCTTACGATGATAAATGATCTTATCCACCCATAATGGACATACGGCTAAATGAGTAAATTCTCAAGTAAGAGGCAGGATCTGTATCAACCAGTAAGAAGCCCCAGAAACAGCACCGGCTGAATTCCGTCAGGAAGCTCTGAAACTCGCTGAATGTACGTTGCCCGCGAACGATTGTTAATCAGCGCCATAGCAAGAATAATTGTTTGTTTCACAAGGAGATAGAAAAAACTATAGCTTTGCGCCGGGGCGGAGGCAGGAGGAGATAACTCGTTGTAATAGAATGTTTTTATATGGCGACCTTAATACTGGCGCCATTTGGGATAAAATATAATCAATTAACAAAATTGTGATCCGCTTCTAAATTACTTCTCCTGGCCGTACGGCTACCTGGAAGAATTTGTTCTGAGTCAGATTCATCACCAGAGCTTGTAAAACCCATTACGTAGCCGCAGAACATAATGGGTTACCAGAGCAAAACAGTTTATAACGTAATATAGATGCCAGACACACTACGACGCGATGCCTGTAATTGCGCATTAACGCTTCCTGCTGTTACTGTTTGTCCGCCGATCGCCTCAAGTGAGGCAGTAAAATCACCGCTGTAGATTTCTACTGAACCGGATGATACCCGTGTGGTTAAATCTTTATAGCCATACCAGCCTCGGGCGTTGCCGATGCCCGTCCTGATACGATCGGGCAACAGATTAATCGGCGTACCGGCATCGTTATAGATGCGAATTCCCACTCCGGAAGCTACGCCGGGGTCGCCATAATGGGCGTCCAGTAGCCACGACAGACCGCCTGCGGATGCGGTTATCCCCAGGCGACGAGCCACCGCCACGGCGGTTGGTTGATTAACGACAAACCCCATTGCGATATTGGCGGCACTAATGGTTGGACGGGGGCTGGATACGGCGCCGGACTCACATTCCAGGCTGACGTGGAAAGGTACCTGGCTACTCCCCCCGGCGGCTAATACGCCGACGGCGACAGGGGGAATTTTCACGATCGCAGGATAATCTGTGATTTTACATAACGCGCCGCGCGCCGGTAGTGCGAAGCTGATGGACGTACTGGACCATCTTAACGCAAAAGACGGGAAGGGGACGCTGTACTTCGCCGGGGGGGGATGCCGCAACCGTGGGCTATGAAGCGAGAAATGCTTTCGCCTCGGTATACCACCCGCTATGAAGACCTGCTTCAGGTTAAGTGGCAGGTTTATCCCGATTTTCACATTCCTGATGTAATGGAACCGCAGCCACATCGTATGCAAGAACGGGCTGCGGCAAGCTGGCGATCGTTCGATAGTGCGAGTATTGAATGGTTGCCAGTTGCGGCGGATTTTACTTGTTCAGGATGACTAACCAATGTGTTTAATCTGAAACTAGCCACCTGTTCAACTTTTCGCGATCGCTTTTGTTGGCATCACTATTAAGCCTTCGTCTACATGGGTATTTGGCATCGAGAGTCCCCCAATGGAAGAGGGGAGTGATGTATTGGGCAGTGAGTTTGTTTGGTCGGGGGATTTATACGCAAAATGGCCCGAAATACGTCCGAATTTCTGTATTCGGTCTTTTTTCTTTATACCACGATAAAACCTGATTTAACATTTTTAAAACAGAAAATCAGAGCATCATGTATGCCTTTTCGTCACGTCCATCAAGGTATATTTTTGTTGTGTTCTCTGAAGTATGTCCCAGGAGTTTCTGAGCAAACCCTTCGCCGTAAGCGTCTTTATACAGTCGTCCGGATAAGCTGCGGATCTCGTGAAACGGCGGTGGGTTTTCACTGAAATTTATTCCGGTCAATTTTCGTGCCGCAACAAATTTTTTAGTCAGGCTATCAGGATGAATACTCCCGTTCGGGCTGTTTTTGCGTATGCCAGCGCTGATAAGGTATTCGCTACGGCTTACCAGGCGGCAACGCTCAATCACCGTACTGAGGCGTAAACCCATGGAAGGAAGGTTGAGCGAAAGTGGCAGAGCGATTTTCATCCCGGTCTTGATTTGCTTAACGTACAGTCGCTCATCAATAATGTGACTGAACTGAGACTGTAAGTAAAATTGTGTAATTGCCTGTTTTTGATATGTTCACTCCAGTAACGGAGACAGGCAATTATGGACGAAAAGAAACTCAAAGCCCTTGTGGTTGAACTGGCTAAAGGCCTTAAAACCGAAGCCGACCTCAATTCGTTTTCCCGTATGCTGACGAAATTAACCGTCGAAACGGTGCTCAATGCGGAGCTGGCTGACCACCCCGGCTATGAGAAAAATGCGCCCAAAACAGGCTCAAACACCCGTAATGGCTACTCGTCCAAAACGGTGTTGTGCGATGACGGCGAGATAGAACTCAACACACCGCGTGACCGTGAAAACACCTTCGAACCACAGCTGCTTAAGAAGCACCAGACGCGCATTACGCAGATGGACAGCCAAATTTTATCCCTCTACGCCAAAGGCATGACTACCCGCGAAATCGTCGCCACCTTCAAAGAGATGTACGACGCCAATGTGTCACCCTCGCTGATATCTAAAGTCACCGACGCCGTAAAAGAGCAGGTCACTGAGAGGCAAAACCGGCAACCGGATGCGCTGTACCCCATTGTTTATATGGACTGCATTGTCGTCAAAGTCCGTCAGAATGGCAGCGTAATCAACAAAGCCGTCTTCCTGGCACTGGGTATCAACACCGAAGGCCAGAAAGAGTTACTGGGTATGTGGCTGGCCGAAAATGAAGGCGAAAAGTTCTGGCTAAGCGTGCTGACGGAGCTGAAAACCCGGGGCGTTCAGGACATCCTGATTGCCTGTGTGGATGGTCTGAAGGGCTTCCCGGATGCGATAAACAGCGTCTTCCCGCAGCCCCATATCCAGCTGTGCAGTATCCACATGGTGCGTAACAGTCTGAAATACGTAGCCTGGAAAGGCTACAAAGTCGCCACCAGCGGCCTCAGGCCCCGACCGAAGAGGCGGCACTGATGGCGATGGATGCGTTCGCGAAAGCCCGGGACGATAAATATCCGCAAATCAGCAAAAGCTGGCGTGCGCACTGGGAAAACCTCAATACGCTCTTCAGTTATCCGCCGGATATCCGCAAGGCCATCTACACCACAAACGCAATCTAATCCCTGAACTGCGTGATCCGTGCCGCGATTAAGAAACGCAAGGTGTTCCCGACGGATGACTCAGTACGAAAAGTTATTTATCTGGCGATCAAGGATGCGTCAAAAAATGGAGTATGCCGATCCAGAACTGGCGGCTGGCGATGAGCCGTTTTATTATCGAGTTCGGTGACCGCCTGAGCGATCACCTTTAATAACTGGGCACTTACACAGAATTACTGACAGGCTCATTCTTTTGTGTTGCGCCTCTCTGTTTCTATTGTTTTAGATAGCCATGAGAGCTCCGTCGCTGAGAATTTTAGTCGTGGGGTTCTTTCTTCTGCACCGGGTGGGCGCATTTCATAACTGCAGGACCATCTGCTGAATACTGTATAGCTCTGTATATCGCATGTTGTTGAGGTCAGTGTGCAATTCCTCGGTACTGGCTTGTCCTGTATAGGGCTGGAGATTTCTGGGCAATGTCCTTTTGGACCTGAACATATGTTTTTGATTGAAAATGGCATCGTGTTTTATCCTTTACACTGTGAAATGTTGTTTTGTGCTCTTCTGTTGTGATTGGTGATGTGACGGGATCGTCCATGCACCCTTCCTTTTATTGACGGCGTATCAGTCCATTGATGCCATGCTTGCTTAATTTGTCCAGCATCAGCAAGCCGTCGTTTTCTTTCTGCTGCAATTCAAGCAACTTAAACCGTATTTCGTTAAGTAAAGGTTTAATAACTCCGCGCTTGCGAACCACCTTTCTGATAACGTCTTTTTCGAAGTATAAACGGCAGAAGTGATTTTCATAATTCGCCTACACTCTTCACCCAGCGCTGGCAAATCTTCAACGCTGAAAGGCTGGGGAGAAGGGCGTCCAGTTGCTGAACGGAGAGCGTACCAAACGCCCTGATTCCACGCGTTATCAAACTTCATACCGTGGTCATCATCCAGACAAGGCGCTTGAGGTTGCTCATATCTTTTGGGGAAAGAGGTTCGGCGGTGGATACTGGATATCCTGGATCGGGAAGTGGGTTCCACTGGTGCCAAATACAGTGGGCTGGTAAACCGGGTGGATACCTCAAATCCTGACAGGCCAGAGTATCAGCCTGATAAAATCGTATTACTGATTTCTAACCAGTGGCACATTAATTGTACCAGCTCAGACTCCAACTGACAGTTTGCTTTAAGCGAGTAGCGGACGTGACCTGCCCCGCAGGAGTAAAAATAAACTTTCTATTGATACATTTAATTAACTTATTTATAACGTTATATTCCAAATGCAAACTTGTTCAATTGGATATGTATGGACATTCAAATTACACATCAAGTTACTGAATTTGATAAAGAAGAACTATTAGCCGGATTAAGAAGCTACAATGCTCAGTTCGTCGATTTTAGTAAAAATGGGCAGCTTGGGGTCTACTGCAGAAACGAAAGCGGCGAAATGGTAGGCGGATTAATTGCTGACAGAAAAGGTCCGTGGCTTTGCATCGACTATCTTTGGGTAAGTGAATCTGCAAGGAGCCGCGGTCTGGGGAGTCAACTTATGGCGATGGCCGAAAAAGAAGGTTTGCGGAAAGGCTGTGTTCATGGACTTGTAGATACCTTTAGCTTCCAGGCTCTCCCTTTTTATGAAAAACAGGGTTATATACTTCAAATGTCGCTACCGGACTTTCCTAAAGTAGGTTCGCAAAGGCATTATTTAATTAAGCCTGATTTATAGCTTTGCTACATTTGAATACCCATAGCCTTATGAAAGCTGCAATCAGGTAGCTTTAAAATATATCGTATTGTTGGCCTGTACACACCATGTTCAGCGTCCGCTTCTGGCACAGGGCGGACAGTCAGATTAGGTTTGGCGCTGTGCCATAGATATGTCAGCTCACATTTGAGCTAATACCCCCTGGCACGGTTAGAGGTACTCAGACAGCCGCTTGTAGGCGGCATGGTACGGATACAAAAACATATAGCGCTGTTATATAAACTGTAAACTGGGCTGTGCGTATAATACGAATCTTTCACTCAGAGAAACCTGCTGACAGCGTTAGTACTCCATTAATTAATTTTGTACTAAATCTCTGTGGTATGGCACAGGCGTTTAGAAGACAGGTCAATTGCGATCTGCTAGCTGGGATTTCGTCGCGCCGCTCAAAAATGCACAGAGTTTTTCACCCGCCGTCAATGGCTCAATGGGCGTTTTTCCGAGGGCGGTCTCAGTCATGACGATGGCAGGACCAATAAGCATGGACCATACTTCACTCGCGTCTTGCTCAAGCGATGTGAAGGCAAGGAACAGTGTTTTATCTGAAGGAAAGCGGTGCTGAGTATTAAAAAGTTTCAGCCAGGCGCGGGACTGCCGGTCGGCCTGGGCTGATCGCGTGCCGAAGCGGAGTACTCTTTTTAGTATGGCGATACCCACAATGCCTGGCCCCAGAATAAAGGGACTCCCGACGTTTATGGTGACGCCGACCCCGAGAAAAATGAGGGCGAATGACAACACGTTATCTACTCTTCTGGTCAGAGTACTGTACAGCTTTTCCAGAGAGTACCGGTAAAGAATTTGATAACTGATTTCATCCTTGCTCATACATCTCCAGATGTTTTTTCGATTACGCTCCGGTATGCTCCCGGAATCCTGACAGATTCTGCAATTATGCCACACTTCCTGGAGGGTATTAATTAGATAGAATATAAATAGAAGGCAAATATTTTGAGCTTTTAGTCGATATCGCTTTGAATATCATTTCTCCTGCACCAGGAGATGCTGTTGTCGAGTATCGTGTCAAACGTTGCTGCGTCGGTCGGACTGCACAGGATAACTCTCGCAGTCAGACTCTCATTATGGTCTCAAATGGATAACCCGCAGTCGTAACACGCCGAATGTCACGACTGACGCTATTATTACCCTGGCTTGTTAAAGCGGCATGACCGCATTTTCTATATATAATAATTGGTTGTCTTTCGACCAGTATTGTCGAGTTTTTTGGTTTAATTCCACAATCCATTTAAAAACGCCTGCTGTTGCCAGATCGGTACAGTATTTTTCATAGGAATGCTCCCCCGAAAAGTGTTTAGCTGAAGTCAATTTTATTAATTGCGTATTTGGTGTTGAATTGACTTTAATCAGCTTTCTATTGCTTTTAATAGAAATGAAGTGGCCTGCATGAGTGATAATTTTCACATTGCCGGTAGCAACAAAATAGATGTAATAAGCGATATTATTATATTCCAGATCGATTAGAAATGCGTTGAAATTTGCATCCTTTCTGACGCGCTCGAAAAAGTGGTTAAGCATAAGCTGTAATTCCATTTGTTAACCTATTGTAAGTTATAATGTTATACGTTGTGTTAGAGTATCGTTGCTTAAAAGCAGCCATACAAAGATGTTACCTAAAAGCAATAATAATCGCCTGGTATCATATAGTTTACGTTATGATTGGAATAGTGTTGCAATTGTTACTGATTATTTCTCGTAGCGCGTTTTTTTGACCACTAATAGATGCGTCAATCCATTTCATTTGTAGTTTTTCTGAACGTCATGAAAAGTCATAATATATAAAAATCAGTTAATTAATTGATGTTTAGATAATGATTACAGTGACGGAGAGGTTTGGCGTGGCGACTTTATAGGTTTTGAAAAAGCGGCTAACTCGCTGGCAGGATAATTGGTAGCCAGCCTGCGAATGGGGGCAAAATCGTAACAACATCAGCATAAATAATAATATTCATGAATGTTTTATGTGACGCAGCAGTTGAATTGAAGTGATGTTTTACCTGTTCAGGATTGTCCCGATAAAAATGTTCCTCGATAAAAGTCGATCACCTTGCGCCGAAAAAAAACAGGCTAAGTGACAGAAGAACAAAATCCATCAGGAAAATAAAATTTATAAATATCAATGAGTAAAAATGGTTGTGGAGAAGGTGGCTATTTTTTGAAAGCAAGAAATATAAACAAAGTGTAGCTATGCATAGTTATCTAAAAGGAGAACTACCGTGACTAACATAACACTATCCACCCAGCACTACAGAATCCATAGAAGTGACGTTGAACCAGTAAAAGAAAAAACAACGGAGAAGGACATTTTTGCGAAAAGTATTACTGCCGTTAGAAATAGCTTTATCAGCCTGTCGACGAGTCTGTCAGATCGTTTTAGCCTGCATCAACAAACAGACATACCGACTACCCATTTTCATCGTGGGAGCGCCTCTGAGGGTAGGGCAGTATTAACCAGTAAAACTGTTAAAGATTTTATGCTACAAAAGCTCAATAGCTTGGATATCAAAGGTAATGCGAGTAAAGATCCGGCCTATGCTCGTCAGACATGCGAAGCCATATTATCAGCCGTGTACAGTAATAATAAAGATCACTGTTGTAAATTACTCATCAGTAAAGGGGTCAGTATTACCCCCTTTCTGAAAGAGATAGGAGAGGCTGCGCAGAATGCGGGGCTACCTGGGGAGATAAAAAATGGTGTATTTACTCCAGGTGGGGCAGGGGCGAATCCTTTTGTCGTCCCCCTCATTGCTTCCGCGAGTATTAAATATCCGCATATGTTTATAAATCATAATCAGCAGGTATCTTTTAAAGCGTATGCTGAGAAAATCGTTATGAAAGAGGTTACGCCGCTGTTTAATAAGGGGACGATGCCAACGCCACAACAATTTCAGTTAACTATAGAAAATATTGCGAATAAGTATCTTCAGAATGCCTCCTGAAGGTAGTAAATACAATACTGCTATTAACCATATGAATTAATAGCAGATTTTCTGAAACTATATATTCATTTTTATGGCGACGCTTTTAACAAAACGTCGTCATATTTATTTTAATATAAAAATCAAATGGATACACTTAAAACTTAAAATAATTGTTATTACTCTAAATGCCGGTATAACCAGACAGCTTTTTTTGAAACGCTGCGTGTTGTTAAGTTTATGATACCCGCGCACGGATGATGTCTCGATAAGGATTAATGGTCTGTTAACTGTCAGGAGAGGTTATGCCGCCTTTAAAAAAAATTGTGCTGCGCCTGTTTGTGGGGGCGATGGTCGCCACGGTAACGACACCTGCATTGGCGCTGGTTTGCCTTGAGGATCACTCCGCTAAAGAGTGTGCTATATCGTGTGCTGAGGCGATGTGGTTTATGTTTCCGATATGTTTTTAAGGAGGAAGAGTATTGAAGGTGAACAGGCGATAGTGAGTAGCTCGCTGCGCCAGGGGATAACCCTCCCTTGGCGCAGCCAGTTATATTTTATTGCGATGATAACAAAGCATTTACTCGCTAATGGTGAAATTCGCTATTTACAACAGCGCACGCTTACTAAGCAAAAAAATCTGCACACGCTATCTTTTTATATCTGTCCTGGATAATGAACGACAGGAAAAACATGATGCGGCCTGAAGAGATTTATCAGCGAATAGAGGCAAAGAATTGGCGGCATGTCTGGGTGGTTGGCGATATTCACGGCTGTTTTTCAATGTTAATGAAAAGGTTACGTGAGTGTCGATTTGATCCGCAACAAGACTTGTTAGTTTCTGTGGGCGATCTCATTGATAGAGGCCCGGGCAGCCTGGGTTGCCTGGCTTTACTGCGTGAGTCCTGGATGACGGCGGTTCGCGGCAATCATGAACAAATGGCGCTGGATGCGCGGGCCTCATCGCAGTCGACGCTGTGGTTGATGAATGGTGGCGACTGGTTTACCCGCCTGACCGCTGAACACGCTGCGCAAGCTGAAGCGCTTTTTATCCTTTGTCAGCGACTGCCCTGGATACTGGAAGTTCGCTGCCGCCATAGCACGCATGTGATCGCTCATGCTGATTATCCAGCGTCAACCTATCAATGGCAAAAAAAGGTCGACTTACATCAGGTTCTCTGGAGCCGCGAACGGCTCATAAATAAGCGCGGTGGGATTAGCGGAGCCGATCATTTTTGGTTTGGCCATACGCCGTTGCGCCGGCGCATGGATTTTGCCAACGTACACTATATTGATACGGGCGCGGTATTTGGCGGGCAATTGACGTTAGCGCGGATACAATAGCGGTATCAGCGCCCAGGGTTAAAAATCGCTATATTGCTGCGCAGGCCGCCAGAAGCCATCGATAAAATCCTCTACCGGAAAACAGCCGCCATGGCGAATCCGTTGATCGTCCATCGAATAAAGACATTGCTGCTCGGTATCGTAGATGTCCACGACAATATCCTCGCATCCTCCATCCAGGTAACATACAAAAAGTACCAGCGCGAACATTACATCCTCAATGTTAACTACTTTACACGATAGTGTAGGAGAGGTTAGCGCAGGGGGGAAATGAGAAAAGGAAGAATAAATAACCCGCCTGGCGACGGGTTCTTTTTGAGTCAGGCAAGACGCATGACCCAGGCATCAGATTTAGGATCGTAATGAGTACGGAACAAAACGGAATGTTCCCCGTTGAGAATGGCGGGAACGCTGGTTTCGGCATCCCAGGCATCCAGTTGCATACATAAATCCGGATCGGATTTACAGGGGATTGTTAACGTTCGCTCCCCCGGCGATTCGCCATGTAATTCGGCATCGTCGATTTCAAAAGCGCCAATGCGCACACTGGTTTTCATCATCGTGCTCTCCGTTAATACGCTAATTGTGGTACGACCAGTTTAGCCGTCCATTTTTCAGCGTAGTCAACGTACGCAAAAGCGCCAGTCAAAAAGTGCGGTTTTTTTGTGCGCCTTTTAGCTATTACCAGTAAAGAGTTTGCCATCCCGCACCAGTTCACGCGGGTAACTGTTCTTTATTCTTGAGCCGATACGTTTTGCCAGACCAAGCGGCTGATGCTGGAACGTCACCAGGACATCATCAGCGGCAGGGGGTGTTTGCGGATAAATATCCCGACCGCGATACCACTCCTTCGCCTCTTGCACAGAAAGTTCGAACGCGTGAGCATGAGTCGGGCAGGCAAGGGCTATCGTCGCCTCATGTTGCCAGCGATAGCCTTTATTATGACTTTCGGCCAGCTTAATGCCGAGCCGGGAAAAACGGACTTTTCCGATCAGTGATTCAATTTCTGCCGGGAACAGCCAGACCTCTTTTTCACGCTGCCAAAGATGGAGATTTTCATCCCATAGCAGTCCGACGGCGTTGGCCGCCTGGGTAACGTGTAAGGCTTCGCGGCCTTTGAGGGGGGTAAAAGGAAACGTCCCCACTTTATACCCCGGCGCGGGCATGGCTGGAAGGGATGACATTTTACGCAGACGTGCGACGAAGAATCCTTCGCAGTCGTAAATTTGTGGGAAGACGTGCAGGAAGCCTTCCGGGGTGAGGGCGCGGTCAGCGTCAGGAAACAGATCACCCAGCGGCAAAAATTCAACGGCGTCGGCGTAGGTCTCTTGCAGCCAGAGGCAGACCTCTTCGTTTTCCTGGCGATTTAACGTGCAGGTGGAGTAGACCAGCGTGCCGCCGGGTCGTAAAGCATGAAAAGCGCTGTTGAGCAGTTCCCGCTGTGTCGCCGCGATATCCAGATTGCTTTCTGGCGACCAGTTTTTTAGCGCATCAGGATCTTTACGTACTACGCCTTCGCCAGAGCAGGGCGCATCCAGCAGGATAGCGTCAAACATCTCCGGTAACGCAGCGCCAAATACGCGGCCATCGAAATGCGTCAGTGCGGTATTGGCGATTCCACATCGGCTGATATTAGCGTGCAGAACTTTGACGCGGCTGGCCGAAAATTCGTTGGCCAGAATGGCGCCGCGGTTCCCCATGCGGGCAGCGATCTGCGTGGTTTTGGAGCCAGGCGCCGCTGCCATATCCATGACCCGCTGCGGATGATTATCATCGGCGAACAGGGCCGCGACCGGCAGCATCGAACTGGCCTCCTGAATGTAAAACAGGCCGCTTAAATGCTCAGCGGTACTGCCAAGCGGCAATGCCTCTTCATCATCGCGCTCGATCCAGAATCCTTCATGACACCACGGAATTGGCGTGAGCGACCAGCCGTAGGGCGCGATTAGGGCAAGGAAATCAGCCACGGATATTTTAAGCGTATTGATGCGTATACTGCGGCGCAACGGGCGTTGGCAGGCCGAAATAAATTCATCAAAAGAGAGCGTGGAAGGCATTGCTTCACGCATTTGCGTCAGAAAAGCGTCAGGAAAATAGACAGCGTGTTGAGCCACAGGTGTATCGCCGGCAAAAAAACAGGCGCGCAGTGTAGCATAAAACGCTCCGGCGCGAGTACGCCGGAGCCGGGTGTTTAACGTGGCAGAGCGGTACCCCATTCACGCCACTCTTTCGGTTCGCTCTCTTGTAACAGGAAATGCTTACCGGCTTGCGCTTTTGGCGCCAGCGGCGTACCTGGTGGAGTAGCGAAGGCGATACCGCCACGGATGAATTGATTAAATGTCCCCGTTTTCACCACGCCGCCTGTCAGACCAAAGTCGAGACTATAGCCGGAGGCAAGCCAGAATACGGAGTTATTCCGCACCAGATATTGGTAACGCTTACTGATGCGCAAGGTGATCATCACGCGATCGGAGAGCGACCCCAGGGACATTCCGGTGACGGTTCCCACTTCGATACCGCGAAACAGGACGGGGGTACCAATATTAAGCGAGCCTGCTTCTGGCGCCTCCACGACGATGCTTAACCCATCCAGATAGCGTGAGTCGGTAATCGTGGCTTCCTGCAGTTCAAAGTCGCGCCGTGCCGCGCCGCGTCCTGGCTCAACGTTAATATAGGGCTGGAGAATCGTATCCAGATGCTCGACGCCCGCCGCGGAAATTTGTGGCGTAATAACGGAAAAACGTGTCCCGGCGCGGGCAAATGTCTGTACATACTCCGGATAAAGTACGGCTTTTGCCTGCACTTCATTACGTGCGGTGATCAATTCCAGCGTCTGGATCTGGCCGATATCAATACCGAGGTAACGAATGGGCATCCCTTCCGCCAATTTTCCGGCGTCGAACGCGTGCAGCGTAATTTGTCCGCCTACCGCGCGAGCGGAGGTTTCTGAAGCATAAAGAATGCGTTTATCGCCTTTGCGCCGACTGGCGCTGGCGCCGCTCAGGTTATCAAAACTAATGGCCCCTTTCAGCGCGCGGGAGAGTGGCGAGGCCTGTACCGTTAGGCCGCTGCCGTTAAGTTGCACCTTCGCGCCGCCTTCCGCCCAGAACACGCTATTGCTGGTTAACAGGTGGCGATATTCCGGCTTAATATGCAGGTCGATGTCAAAGGTATTGGCGCGTGGGCGAACGGTGATGACTTCGCCTACTTCAAATTTTCGATACAGCACGACGGAACCTGCCTGGACATCCGGCAACGTTTCGGCTGTCAGCGTCAGGGTGGTAGTCGGTAAGTCACTGAGACTATTTTCCAGCGCTTTTTCCAGGTTAGCATAGAGCGGGTAGGTGGATTTCATCTTCCCGCTCGTACCGGGTAAAATACGAATTCCGCCGTCAATCCACTCGCTGGCGCTGGCGCCGAGGAACTCTACGCCGTCAAGGCCGACTTTGACATCCACCCGGCTGTTGACCACGAATTTACTGTCGCCCTGTACCAAATCCCGGTGCTGCGGTTCAATCGCGACGATGAATGACACGCCTTTACTGGATAAGTTGCGCTCAATGACCTGGCCAATTTTTACGCCATGTAAAATTAACGGCTGGCCCGGTTCGATACCGTAACTTTCCGGGGCCGTCAGCGTCAGGGTTAAGGCATTCGCCTCATGCAGCAGGGCCTTTTCACCCGGCACCACCACAAATTCACTGCGCGGTTCGCCGTCGCCCGGCACCAGCTCGAAGGTTTTTCCGGTTAACAACGAACTGATATTCGCGTCGCTCAGCGACAGTTTGGGATTGCGTAACTCAATACGCGTATTTTCCCGCATCAGCGGAACAACGCTGGGATCGACGGTCATCTCTCCGGTGACTTTACCGCCAGGGTTGAGCGTCAGTTTAGAAAGCTCACCCACCTCCAGTCCCTGGTACATGAGCGGCGTAGATTCCGCCTTCAGACCGTCTCCGCTGGGCAGCTCAAGTTTAACGATTACCCCTCGTTGGCTGTGGGCTAAATCTTTATATAAGCCGAACGTGTCATCCTGGGCGGCGGGTTTGGAATTGTCCGGCGAATCAAACGCAATCGCGCCATTGACCAGGGCTGCGAGGCTCTCCAGTTTCACCTTCGCGCCGCTCAGGCTTAGATCGGCGTCAATGCCGGAGACATTCCAGAAACGGCTGCCTTTTTTCACCAGATCGGTAAACCGTCGCTCAATCAGAACGTCAATCGTCACGCCCTGTTTGTTAGGGTTAATCGAATAGTCATACACCCGTCCGACAGGGATTTTACGGAAATAGACCAGTGAACCGCTATTAAGCGAACCGAGATCCGGCGCATGGAGATGAATCATCAGATCGCCGTTGCTAAGCCGGTATTTAGGCTGTGTATCCAGGGCGACGAAATGATCTCTGGGCTTGCCTTTACCTGGCATCATACCGATGTAATTCCCGCCGACCAACGCATCCAGGCCGGAAACGCCCGCCAGCGAGGCTTTGGGCGTCACCAGCCAGAATTGCGTCTCTTCGCGCAACGCATCTTCCATATCTGATTTGATACTGACGCGAACTTCAATTTTGCGCAGATCTTTGCTCAGACTGACATCTTCCACGGTGCCGACTTCTACTCCCTGATAACGCACGGGAGTACGGCCCGGTACGATACCGTCCGCCGACATAAAATCGATAGTCACGCTATTGCCGCGATCCTGGTAGCTATCCCATACCAGCCACCCCGCGATCATTAGCGCGATAAGCGGTAGCAGCCAGAAAGGTGAAATACGGCGTTTGGTTTTAATTTGCGCTTCAGTCTTCGAAGCGGGCGTTTCCTGACTCATGTGCATCCCAAAGTAAGCGGCTATCCAGCCATTCCACTGCAAGAATAGTCAAAATTACCGCTGCGCCGAAATAAAACGCAGCCGGTCCCATAGTAAAAGCCAGAATCTGATCGCGATTAATCAGAGACATGGTTAACGAGATAACGAAAAGATCCAGCATCGACCAACGGCCTATCCATGTCACCAGACGCAGCAACAGAATTCGCGTCCGCAGTCCCTGTTGGCATTTAAAATGGATACTCAACAGTAGCGTAAACATCACGATGACTTTGGTAAACGGCACCAAAATACTGGCGATAAAAACGACGGCGGCGACGGCGATATTGCTGCTGGCAAGCGACATAATGCCCGACAGGATAGTATCTTCCTGACGCCCGCCATTAATGTAGATTACCGAGATAGGCAGCAGGTTTGCCGGCAGCAAAAAGACAATAGACGCCAGCAAGGCCGCCCAACACTTCTGTATGCTCTGTTTTCTGCGTAACCGTAGCGGAATATGACAACGCGGGCAGCGTCCTTTCGCATCCGGATAGCCGCTAAAGTGGCAGCCAAGACAGACGCGCAATCTTTCGTCCGCACGTTGAGCAGGGCGCTGCGGATAAAATCGTTCCCATAGTTGCTCCACATTCAGATGAATCATAGTCAGAATGCTAAGAACCACCAACGAGACGAACGCTAAAAGCCCGATGCCCGGCTGCAGAAAGGCATAGTCCTGCACTTTGATAGAGGCAACGCCAATACCGACCAGATAGATGTCCAGCATCACCCACTCTTTCAGTTTTTCCAGCATCAGCAGGACTGGACGCAGATTCATGCCGAGGAGGCTGCCAAACCACAGGTAAGCAATTGAAAAAACCAGAATAAGCGGCGCGCCCACCACGCAAAAGAGCACCATTGCGGCGGTTAACGGATCGCCCTGCTGCGTCATTTGCCAGATGCCGTGCATCACATTGGCATCAATGCGTACGCCCAACAGGTAGATATGGAGTAACGGTTCGCTCCAGGCAAACGGCATCAATAGCAGCATGGTTACCGCCATCGCGGTCAGCCGCGTCAGCGACCAGTCGCGCCCATCGCGAATTTTGGCCTGGCAACGAGGACAATAAGCGCTTTGATGAGCGCTCATCTCCGGCAAGCTGAACAGCATGTCGCATTCAGGGCAGCGCTGGTAGTGGCTGCGCGGCAGCGCTTCGCTAATTGACCTGATCGTTAGCTTTTTTGTTGGCGTGACGTGTGAGGTGTTCAGAGCCATGTATCGTGAATCAAAGTGTTAGAATAATGTAATCTTAACTCATGACAGGAATAATCTTGAGCAAGAACGCATTTAATGCTTATTTTAATAGCCTGTGTTTAGGAGTAAGACCACGAAGTGATTATATAATGAGCAAAACAGAACTATACGCGGCATTAAACCGCGATTTTCAGTCGTTAATGGCAGGTGAAACCAGCTTTCTGGCCACGCTGGCGAATACCAGCGCGCTACTGTTCGAACGTCTTACCGAGGTGAACTGGGCGGGATTTTATCTCCTCGAAGGCGATACGCTGGTGTTGGGGCCGTTTCAGGGGCGAATCGCCTGTGTGCGGATTCCGGTTGGTCGCGGCGTGTGCGGCGCAGCGGTAGCGCAGAATAAGGTTCAACGTATTGATGATGTTCATGCGTTTGACGGCCATATTGCCTGTGATGCCGCCAGCAACGCCGAAATTGTGCTGCCTGTCACGGTTGGCGAACGGATTATCGGCGTGCTGGATATAGATAGCACGGCGTTTGGCCGTTTTACCGAAGAAGATGAACACGGCCTGCGTACGCTGGTCGCACAGCTTGAAACCGTGCTTGCAACGACGGATTACAAAAAATTCTTTGCGAGCGTCGCAGGATAATCAACGGATAACGTAGCAATTACTGATGGCGTCATTATAATGACGCCTGTTCATGCCTGCTGCTTGTTGGCTACGTCCGTTGTAATCAGGAAATTTCATGGAAAATCAACCTAAGTTGAATAGCAGTAAAGAAGTTATCGCGTTTCTGGCCGAGCGTTTTCCTCACTGTTTTAGTGCGGAAGGCGAAGCTCGCCCGCTGAAAATTGGTATTTTTCAGGATCTGGTAGAGCGAGTTGGGGGCGAAATGAACCTCAGCAAAACGCAACTTCGTTCCGCTTTACGTCTTTATACTTCAAGCTGGCGTTACCTGTACGGCGTTAAGCCGGGCGCAACGCGCGTCGACCTTGATGGCAATCCGTGCGGCGAGCTGGAAGAACAGCATGTCGAACATGCGCGTAAGCAGCTTGAAGAAGCCAAAGCCCGTGTTCAGGCGCAGCGCGCAGAGCAGCAAGCGAAAAAACGCGAAGCTGCCGCGGCGGCTGGCGAAAAAGAAGACGCGCCGCGACGCGAGCGTAAACCTCGCCCGGTAGCGCGTCGTAAAGAAGGCGCTGAACGTAAACCTCGCGCTGATAAACCGACGACGAAAGCGCCGCGTGCGCCTCGCGAAGAGAAGCACACGCCGGTTTCTGATATTTCAGTATTGACCGTAGGGCAGTCCCTCAAGGTGAAAGCGGGTAATAATGCGATGGATGCCACCGTATTAGAAATCACCAAAGATGGTGTCCGTGTACAGCTGAATTCGGGTATGTCTTTGATTGTACGCGCAGAACACCTGGTGTTCTGAAACGGAGGCCAGGCCTGGCATGAACACTTTTTTTAGGCTTACCGCGTTAGCTGGCCTGCTTGCATTAGCAGGCCAGTCCTTCGCCGTGGAAGATATTACGCGTGCCGATCAAATTCCCGTACTAAAGGAAGAGACGCAACATGCGACGGTGAGCGAGCGCGTAACGTCGCGTTTTACCCGCTCCCACTATCGCCAGTTCGATCTGGATGAGGCATTTTCGGCAAAGATTTTTGATCGCTATCTGAATCTTCTCGACTATAGCCACAACGTTTTGTTGGCGAGCGATGTCGAGCAGTTTGCGAAAAAGAAAACCGTGTTGGGCGATGAGCTGCGCACGGGTAAGCTGGATGTTTTTTACGATCTTTATAACCTGGCGCAAAAGCGCCGGTTTGAACGTTACCAGTACGCGCTAAAAGTGCTGGAACGGCCAATGGATTTCACCGGAAACGATACGTTTAACCTGGACCGCAGTAAAGCGCCCTGGCCGAAAGATGAGGCTGAGCTAAATGCGCTGTGGGATGGTAAAGTGAAATTCGATGAGCTCAGTCTGAAACTCACCGGCAAGAGCGACAAAGAAATTCGCGAAACGCTGACGCGTCGCTACAAATTCGCTATTCGTCGCCTGGCGCAGACCAACAGTGAAGATGTGTTCTCGCTGGCGATGACCGCTTTTGCGCGTGAAATCGACCCACATACGAATTATCTTTCTCCCCGCAATACCGAGCAGTTTAATACCGAAATGAGCCTGTCTCTGGAAGGTATCGGCGCGGTGCTGCAAATGGATGACGATTATACTGTCATTAACTCATTGGTTGCCGGCGGCCCGGCAGCGAAGAGCAAGTCGATTAGCGTCGGCGATCGTATCGTCGGCGTAGGGCAGGCCGGAAAACCGATGGTCGACGTTATTGGCTGGCGTCTTGACGATGTGGTGGCGCTGATCAAAGGGCCGAAAGGCAGCAAGGTTCGACTGGAAATACTGCCGGCTGGCAAAGGGACGAAAACGCGTATTATCACGCTGACGCGTGAACGGATTCGTCTTGAAGATCGCGCGGTTAAAATGTCGGTGAAAACCGTCGGCAAGGAAAAAGTTGGTGTACTGGATATTCCAGGCTTCTATGTTGGCTTGACCGATGATGTCAAAGTTCAGCTTCAGAAGCTGGAAAAACAGAACGTTAACAGCATCGTTATCGATCTGCGTTCAAACGGCGGTGGGGCGCTGACGGAAGCCGTTTCGCTTTCCGGTCTGTTTATCCCTTCTGGTCCGATAGTTCAGGTGCGCGACAATAACGGCAAAGTGCGTGAGGATAGCGACACCGACGGCGTGGTCTACTACAAAGGCCCGCTGGTGGTGCTGGTCGATCGTTTCAGTGCCTCGGCATCGGAAATCTTTGCTGCCGCGATGCAGGATTATGGTCGCGCGCTGATTGTCGGTGAGCCGACCTTCGGTAAAGGGACGGTACAGCAATATCGTTCGCTAAACCGAATTTACGATCAGATGCTTCGCCCGGAATGGCCTGCGCTGGGTTCGGTGCAGTACACCATTCAGAAGTTTTACCGTGTCAACGGCGGTAGTACGCAGCGTAAAGGGGTCACGCCGGATATCATCATGCCGACTGGCAATGAAGAGACGGAAACCGGAGAAAAATTTGAAGATAACGCCTTGCCGTGGGATAGCATTGATGCGGCGAAATACGTGAAATCGGACGATTTGGCCCCGTTTGGCCCGGAATTATTGAAAGAACACAACGCGCGTATCGCCAAAGATCCTGAGTTTCAGTACATCATGAAGGATATTGCACGTTTCAATGCCATGAAGGATAAGCGCAACATCGTCTCTCTGAATTATGCGCAGCGTGAGAAAGAGAACAATGAAGAAGACGCTCTGCGTCTGGCGCGTATTAACGATCGGTTTAAACGTGAGGGTAAACCGTTGCTGAAGAAACTGGACGATCTGCCAAAGGATTACCAGGAGCCGGACCCGTACCTTGATGAAACGGTGAAGATTGCTCTGGACCTGGCGCATCTTGAAAAAGAAAAACCAGCGGAGCAGGCGGCAGCCAATAAGTAACGCTAAACAGGCACAAAAAATTGTGCCTGTTTTTTTTTAACAAGCGCAGAAGTCGTCAGGATAATGCTACAAAATGTAAAGTTGTGTTTTTCTCGTGACTTACCGCCTGGTGATGCTTGAAAATAGCCATAAGACCCATACGATGTGGGTAATCGCATAGTGCGCTTTGTTAAATTGAGGTTAAAAGAAAATTATGATGCGAATCGCGCTCTTCCTGCTGACGAACCTGGCCGTGATGGTCGTTTTCGGGCTGGTTCTGAGCCTGACAGGGATACAGTCGAGCAGCGTGCAAGGCTTGCTGATCATGGCGCTGCTGTTTGGTTTTGGCGGTTCTTTTATTTCATTGCTGATGTCCAAATGGATGGCGTTAAAATCCGTAGGAGGGGAAGTTATTGAACAGCCTCGCAATGAAAGAGAACGCTGGTTGATGAACACCGTAGCAACGCAAGCGCGCCAGGCCGGTATCGCCATGCCGCAGGTTGCTATCTACCATGCGCCGGACATTAACGCGTTTGCGACGGGCGCACGCCGTGACGCCTCATTGGTCGCTGTGAGCACCGGTTTGTTGCAAAACATGAGCCCTGACGAAGCGGAAGCCGTCATTGCGCATGAAATCAGCCATATTGCCAATGGCGATATGGTGACGATGACGTTGATTCAGGGGGTGGTTAACACCTTCGTTATCTTTATTTCGCGCATTATCGCGCAAATTGCTGCTGGTTTTCTGGGCGGCAACCGCGATGAAGGCGAAGGAAGTAACGGTAATCCGCTAATCTATTTCGCCGTTGCGACGGTGCTGGAACTGGTCTTCGGTATTCTGGCGAGCATCATCACCATGTGGTTCTCCCGTTACCGTGAGTTTCATGCCGATGCGGGATCGGCGAAGCTGGTTGGCCGTGAAAAAATGATTGCCGCGTTGCAGCGCCTGAAAACCAGCTACGAGCCGCAAGAAGCGACCAGCATGATGGCGTTTTGTATTAACGGTAAATCGAAATCGTTAAGCGAGCTGTTTATGACGCACCCACCGCTGGATAAACGCATTGAAGCGCTGCGTAGCGGTGAGTACCTGAAATAATAAGCCCACTGGCAAGTATGAAAAGCGCGTCGAATGACGCGCTTTTTTTACGCCTGAACGCGTGGTTGCGTAATACGTAAACCGCTCACCACCGCCGCGAGAGTCGCCAGGATCGCCGCTGCGAGCAGAGAAAGATGCGTACCGCTATCGCCAAACTGGTTCAACATCAGCGCTACCAGCGCGGCGCCAGTACTTTGGCCTAACAGTCGCGCCGTGCCCAGCATCCCGCTGGCGCCACCGCTGCGCTCACGCGGCGCGGAAGTGATAATGGTGTGATTATTCGGCGACTGGAACAGGCCAAACCCTGCGCCACAAAGGATCATCGGCCAGATAATATTCAGATCGGAGGGGGAGGCTGGCAACATGACCAGCGCAAACAACCCGGCTGCCATTATCACCATTCCCAGCGCCCCCAGCAAACCGGCATGAAGACGTTCTATCAGGTATCCCGCCAGCGGCGCCATTATCATCGTTGCCAGCGGCCAAGGCGTCAATAACAGGCCGGTTTCTACTTCGCTACGGCCCAGCACGGTTTGCAGATAAAAAGGTAGCGAGACCATGGCTAACATTTGCGCGCAGAACGAGCAAATTGACGTGCCGATCGAGAGTGAAAAAAGCGGAATTCGTAACAAGTCGATGGGTAACAAAGGGACGGGCAAAGAAAGCTGGCGGCGCACGAAGAAAAACCCGACCACGACCAGAACGAGCAGCTCTGCGCCAATCAACGTTAGCGACTGTCCCTGGGCAAATCCGCTCAATGCGGTAATCAGCAGGCCAAATGTGAGCGCATTCATTACCGCGCTCGGTAAGTCAAAGCGCGGCTTAGTGTCATGGGCGATGTTTGCTGGTAAAAAGCGTATGGCCAGAATTAACGCGATGATACCTAACGGGACATTAATCAGAAACAGCCATTTCCATGATGAGATGGACAAAATCGCTGCGGCGATCGTCGGACCCGCGGCGGAAGAGACTGCGACGATAAAAGAGTTAATTCCCATGCCTCGTCCCAGATGACGCTGGGGGTAGATAAGACGAATCAGCGCCGTGTTTACGCTCATTAGCGCCGCGCCGCCAAATCCCTGCGCGATGCGCGCCAGCGTCAGCATCTGCAGCGAGTCTGAAAGCGCGCAAAACAATGATGAAAGCAGAAATACCACTAAACCACATTTGTAGATCCGGCGATAACCAAACATGTCGCCTAAAAAAGACAGGGAAAGCAGTGAGACGACAATGGCGATTTGGTATGCATTGACAATCCAGATAGAGCTGGCAGGGGAGGCATGTAAATCAGTCGCAATGGTTGGCAGCGCGACATTAGCGATTGCGCCATCCAGAACCGCCATCGAAATACCGATAATAATCGTCAGGATAGCGCCGTATCTCTGCGGGAGGGGCAGGCCATCGGCCCGTGTTTTTTCCATAAGTATTTTGTAATAAGGGGAATTATGAGCTGAATAATAATGTTAGCATTAATACTGAGTTGTTATGTCGCAGATTTGTAACGAAGTAAGCAAAGATGGATTGCGGGCGACCTGGCGTGAAATTATAATAAAAACTCGTTCTGAATTTTATAAAACGCTCGTAATGAGGTGATAAATGGCAAACGCAGATCTGGATAAGCAGCCTGATTCTGTATCTTCTGTGCTGAAAGTTTTCGGCATTCTGCAGGCGCTGGGTGAAGAGCGTGAAATAGGGATTACCGAGCTATCGCAGCGCGTCATGATGTCGAAAAGCACCGTTTATCGCTTTTTGCAAACCATGAAAACGCTGGGCTACGTGGCTCAGGAGGGGGAGTCTGAAAAATACTCTCTGACGCTAAAGCTGTTTGAGCTGGGCGCGCGAGCTTTGCAAAATGTTGATCTCATCCGCAGTGCGGACATTCAGATGCGCGAACTGTCTCGTCTGACAAAAGAAACTATCCATCTTGGCGCGCTGGATGAAGACAGCATTGTCTATATCCATAAAATTGACTCTATGTACAATCTGCGGATGTACTCACGTATTGGGCGTCGTAATCCGCTGTACAGTACGGCCATCGGTAAAGTGCTTCTGGCCTGGCGCGACCGTGATGAGGTTAAGCAGATTCTCGACGGCGTAGAGTATAAGCAAAGCACTGGACGTACGATTACCAGCACTGAAGCGTTGCTGCCGCTGTTGGATGAAGTGCGTGCGCAAGGCTACGGTGAAGATAACGAAGAACAGGAAGAAGGGTTACGTTGTATCGGCGTACCGGTATTTGACCGTTTTGGCGTAGTCATCGCAGGGTTAAGCATTTCGTTCCCGACGCTGCGTTTTTCAGAAGAACGCCTACAGGAATATGTGGCTATGTTACACGCCGCCGCGCGTAAAATTTCTGAACAAATGGGTTACAACGATTATCCCTTCTAAGCAACGTTATTAGCATGACGTTAAAAAAAAGCAGCTGCGAAAAATGTAGCTGCTTTTTTTATAACATCGGGTGGGATGAAATCGTAAAAGTAGATAATATCTGTCGGCTTATTTAACGGTTATTAAAATATTATTTAACAGTACTTATGAACAACAGCCAATATAGGAGAATTATTGGTGATAGTTTCACTGTGAAATTATTTATTGCCGCTTAGCCATTATCCACCACGGTGGCGATTTTTCTGAAAATGGGACAGTCGGAAAAGCCAATAATGCCGCTGTTGGTATGGAGATATTGCGCCGTGCTGGTGCCGCGTGCGGTCAGGTAATGGCACTGTAAACCCAGCCCCGCAGCGTTCACTTTACTTCCCACCAGGATGCCATAGCCGCTCATCAGCAGGCCTATCCACACCAGGGCAAACAATACAATTGCGCGAATGATCAAACGCATTACTACCTCTTTTCTTTTTTAGTTAGAATAAGAGTAGCGTGTACATTGATTGAAACAAGTGAATCATTCCTAAAAACATATAATGCCGCTACAGTTACTCCTGGTTTAAGTAACTCATGATAATTTAGCGACATAAGATGTAAGATCGGAGAGTGGAGTGAAAAAATTTCGATGGGTCGTTCTCGGCATCGTGGTGGTAGTATGCCTGTTGCTGTGGGCGCAGGTGTTTAATATCATGTGCGATCAGGATGTACAATTTTTCAGCGGTATTTGCGCCATCAATAAATTTATTCCCTGGTAAACGTTTTACACCAGAGATTTCCTTCCCGTGTAGCAGTGGTAGAATGACGTCTCTACATTGAGGTGGTGAAATGAACGACGTTTTAAACTCTGGTGCGTTTTCTCTTGCATCTTTAATAGTATCAATGGTGGTTCTGGTGGTGGGGCTGGCGCTCTGGTTCTTTGTCAACCGGGCAAGTTCCCGTGCCAACGAGCAGATAGAATTGCTCGAAGCGTTATTGGATCAACAGAAGCGGCAAAACGCGTTGTTACGCCGCCTTTGCGAAGCAAACGAACCAGAAAAAGAAGCGGAACCCGCAACAGCGGCAAGCGAACCAAAAGAGGATGAGGACATCATTCGTCTGGTTGCAGAACGATGATGCTTACCGGGGCGCAAATGGCGCCAGTGCCATACGCCCCATTTCCCCGTCGGATCTCTCCGCGTTGCCGTTTGCAACTGATACTACAGCATCAACACCTTACATAATATATGGCTTTATATGCAACATAGTTTTATATGTATAACAAATGGACATATGGCATTTTTGTGATACCGCTCATTCTCTATTAAAAGCGAAACGTTTCTCTCTCTTTATGGATTGTCATTGTTTGTTCATTATTTTAAGGCATTCTGTAAAGACGCAGAACATCACAAAAAGCGGTGTCGAAAATCGCTTTTCTTTTCTATTATTTTGATTAAAAGGTGTTTTTTATCATTGTGACAATTTATGCATAACTCAGCATAAAAAGTGATATGAAAAATACAGCTTTTAAATGTGATTTGATGCACTGGAAGAAGCGAAGTTATTGAGCTATGGTAGAAAAATGGCTTTTCAGCAGTGACGTTGTCAGGAGTCCGTCAGCGCGTGAGGATATATCTTTCGCAATTTTGTTGCATAAACGTGCTGTCAATTTGTGAAGGTTCTCGTAATTTGTGCGACGGATCGAGACACGTTTAAAAATGGCTTGCCATAATTAACGTTGTATGTGATAACAGGCTTTGGGTTAAACGAGGTACAGTTCTGTTTATGTGTGGCATTTTCAGTAAAGAAGTCCTGAGTAAACACGTTGACGTTGAATACCGCTTCTCTGCCGAACCTTATATTAGTGCCTCAAGCAGTAATGTCTCAGTTTTATCTATGTTATGCCTACGGGCAAAGAAAACACTCTAAGGAATTTTGCAAATGGCAAAGATTAAAGGTCAAGTTAAGTGGTTCAACGAATCCAAAGGTTTTGGCTTCATTACTCCGGCTGACGGCAGCAAAGATGTGTTCGTACACTTCTCCGCTATCCAGGGCAATGGTTTCAAAACTCTGGCTGAAGGCCAGAACGTTGAGTTCGAAATTCAGGACGGCCAGAAAGGTCCGGCTGCTGTTAACGTAACAGCTATCTGATCGACACCACTGATTTGATGCGTTTGTCGCGTCAGCCTCAGATATAAAGCCTCGCTAAAAGCGGGGCTTTTTAATTCAATATCCTTCAAAATGTGTCTGGATGCGCTCTCGTTAGCGATTTGTTGCAAAGGCGCGATGTTATTAGCATTGTTTTTTCTGGTTTTTCCGGCCGTTTCCCGTTAAATCAATCACCTGAAAAATGATTCGGCTGGAGATCAGGTGAAAAAGAAAAGCGACGGCGATACCCGTAATTTTACGCCCATACGTTTTGCACTACTTTGCACTGCCATTCTGCTCAGTATGGCATTGTTGTTAGGGCGGGTGGCATGGCTGCAAATTGTTACGCCGTCGAAACTGGTGAAACAAGAAGATATGCGCTCGCTTCGTGAAGTGACCACGGCCTCTCCACGCGGCATGATCACCGACAGAGAAGGGCGACCCTTAGCGGTGAGCGTTCCGGTTAATGCTGTCTGGGCCGATCCGAAGACTATCATAAGCAAAGGCGGCGTTGGCTACAATGAGCGCTGGCAGGCGCTGGCCAGCGCCCTACATCTGTCGCTCAGTACGCTTGCGGAACGGGTAAACAGTAACCCGGCAGGCCGTTTTATCTACCTCGCGCGCCAGGTTTCACCCCAGCAAGCCGAATGGATAGATAAACTGAATCTACCGGGTATTAACCTGCGGGAAGAGTCGCGCCGTTTTTACCCTGCCGGACACGTAGCGGCCAATTTGATCGGCTTTACCAATATCGACGGGCAGGGAATAGAAGGTATTGAAAAGAGCTTTAACGCGCAACTGACGGGAAAACCGGGCTCCCGACTGGTGCGTAAAGATAAATTTGGTCACGTTATTGAGAACATTACGGAAGTGAATCCGGTTCCTGCTCATGAACTTCAGCTTAGCATTGATGAACGTCTGCAAACGGTTACCGAAGATGCGCTGGATAACGCCGTCATCTGGAACAAAGCGGAATCCGGCGCTGCCGTATTGATTAACATCCCAACGGGTGAAATTCTCTCGATGGCGAGCTACCCGGATTTCAACCCGAACAACCGTGAAGGCGCGCAGTTGGACGATTTTCGTAACCGCGCGATTAGCGACACCTTCGAACCCGGTTCTACTGTGAAGCCATTGGTCATTATGACTGCGTTACAGCAGGGCATCGTGCAGCCGGACAGCGTTATCGATACCCATCCTTTTACTCTCGATGGACACCGTATCCGCGACGTCGGTTACTATCCGGAACTGACATTAACCGGCATTTTGCAAAAATCCAGCGATACCGGCGTTTCTCACCTTTCTCTGGCGATGCCGGTGCAGAAATTAATGGATACTTATAAAAGCTTTGGTTTCGGCGTGCCTACCGGACTGGGTCTCACCGGAGAGAGCAGCGGGTTATTACCGAAACGCCGTTATTGGAGTGATTTAGATCGCGCTACCTTTGCTTTTGGCTATGGATTAATGGTGACGCCGCTGCAACTGGCGCATGTTTATGCCACGATTGGCAGCTTTGGTATCTACCGTCCGTTATCGATCACCAAAGTTGATCCGCCCGTGATCGGCACGCGGGTAATGCCGGAAGAACTGGTGCACGAGGTGGAACATATGATGGAGAGCGTCGCGTTGCCTGGCGGCGGCGGAACAAAAGCCGCAGTAAGAGACTACCGTATTGCGGTCAAAACCGGGACGGCGAAAAAAATTGGCGATGATGGTAAATACGTCGATAAGTATGTGGCATATACCGCAGGCGTCGCGCCGGCAAGTAACCCCAGATTTGCGCTGGTGGTGGTGATTAATAATCCGCAAAATGGGGCTTATTATGGCGGCGCGGTATCTGCGCCCGTATTCAGCCAGATCATGGGCGATGTGCTGCGGCTGGAAAATGTTGAGCCAGACGGTATGCCAGCCGATTCAGATCACCTTCTGGTGATGCATGGCAGCCACGTTGCGGTTCCGGGCTCGTAAAGGATTTTCCCGGGGCGCAATTCGCGTTACACTTGCGCCCTTTAGCGCCCCAGTCCGGAGTTGTCATGTCGTTTACCTGTCCGCTTTGCCATCAGCCGCTTACGCAGATTAATAACAGCGTTATATGTCCACAGCGCCATCAGTTTGATGTGGCGAAAGAGGGCTACATCAATCTGCTGCCGGTACAGCATAAACGTTCGCGCGATCCGGGCGACAGCGCCGAAATGATGCAGGCGAGGAGAGCGTTTCTTGATGCGGGCCATTATCAGCCGCTGCGCGATGCGGTGATTAACCTGTTGCGCGAGCGGCTGGATCAGTCGGCCACGGCGATTCTGGATATCGGCTGCGGCGAGGGGTATTACACTCATGCTTTTGCCGAGGCGTTGCCGGGAGTCACCACGTTTGGACTGGACGTTGCTAAAACGGCGATCAAAGCGGCAGCGAAGCGCTATTCGCAGGTGAAGTTTTGTGTGGCGTCAAGCCATCGACTGCCCTTTGCCGATGCGTCAATGGATGCGGTGATCAGAATCTACGCCCCGTGTAAGGCGCAGGAATTGGCGCGTGTGGTGAAACCTGGTGGTTGGGTCGTTACCGCCACGCCGGGGCCGCATCATCTGATGGAACTAAAAGGGCTCATTTATGATGAGGTGCGTTTACATGCGCCGTATACCGAGCAGCTCGTCGGATTCACATTGCAGCAGAGTACCCGCCTTGCTTATCACATGCAGCTCACCGCCGAAGCGGCTGTAGCACTGTTGCAAATGACGCCATTTGCCTGGCGCGCCAGACCAGAAGTGTGGGAACAACTGGCTGCCAGCGCCGGACTTAGCTGCCAGATGGATTTCAACCTTCATCTCTGGCAGCGTAACCGTTAACCGTGAAAATGCGTCCAGAGGATCTGGACGCCAATTCCTATCAGTACGACCCCGCCGAGAATTTCAGCACGCTTACCCAGCATTGGGCCGATAAAGCGACCGATCATCATTCCGAGGGTGGACATGATAAGCGTGGCGCAACCGATAGCCAATGCGGTTGCGATGATGTTTACCTGCAAAAACGCCAGACCGACGCCAACCGCCATCGCATCGAGGCTGGTCGCGATAGCCGTCGTGACTAATAGCCAAAAGCTGTGGCGGCGTAACGGTGTTTCATCTTCATCACTACCGCCGCGGATACCTTCGATGATCATGCGTCCGCCCAGAAAGATCAGCAGAACAAAGGCTATCCAGTGGTTCCATTCCAGAACGAATTTACTCGCCAATATCCCCAGCCCCCAGCCGATTAACGGGGTCAGCGTTTCAACCGCGCCAAAGATAAGGCCGGTACGCAACGCTTCTGAGAATTTGGGTTTATGTAGGGTGGCGCCTTTGCCAATTGATGCCGCGAAAGCATCCATCGACATGCCGAAAGCGAGAAGAACAGTAGCAGTAAAGTGCATGACAACGTCCTGACCGGGGTATCCATTAAACACATCACTGCCCCCAGCAAACATGCATGTCGCCATTCTGTGACGAAATACACAGCAGTTGATGCGCCTATGGTCTCGCCTGACCAGCGGCGGCTGGTCCGTACGCGCCACGTTTTGCAACGAGTATGTTGACGCGTACATTTCCGGAGTCTGGAAATCGGCTACTCCCCAATTGACGGCGCAACATTAACATATTTTTAGAATATAAAACAACAGCGATAAAATATTATTTGCCTTCTAATTGAAAACGATTTTCATTTAGATTTATTCATCAATAAAACGTTAAATTAAATAACAATTGGTCAATAGAAAATATAGCCTTAGCTATATTATGATTCGAAATAAAATTCGAAAAACATAGTTGAGGCTATATCTTAGATTATTGATTTTCAATAAGAAGTTTATATATTTTTTCCAGATCATCGATATTGCGTACACGGATAAGCAAGCGTCGTTGTTCTAATTGCATCACCAGTACGCCGTCTTCAGATAAATTCATCTCTTTAATACGGTTATATTCTATCCAGACATTGGCGAAGAAAAAGCCACGTTGTTTAAAGATGATCCGTGGCGTGCGGATCCAGAATATATAAAACCCCATTAACGCCAGCGCGCTTAATAACCATGTGGTCATCTGCGCTCCGTGGCCGGTTACGTTGTTATAAATAAGGATGGCGACCAGCCCAACGAAGATAACGCTGTCTACGCGACCGCGGCGGAGCAGGGCTATAGAAAGCAGAGTGGGGCCATTGCGACGGGGCATGATGAACTGATCGTAGAGAGCGTAAGCCAATAATGCGGCAATAAAGAGAATCAGCACCAGGTCCGTGATAGTCATTTATCCTCCAGAGAAATAAAAAAACGGGGCCGTTTGGCCCCGGTAGTGTACAACAGCCTTACTGACCCAGCAGTCCTACGGAGTAGCCGGCGATACCGATGACGAAGAAGCCCACGATAATCCACAGCGGGTTAACTTTCTTACGCAGCAGCCACATACAGGCAAAGGTCAACAGTAGCGGAACCAGACCCGGCATCAGCTGGTCGAGAATGGTTTGCACGGTGGTAACGCGGGTCTGACCATCCTGACCGGTGATGGTGGAGACCACCAGCGGGATATTCACGTGCGTCCACTTGTTAACCAATGCCCCCATGACAAACAGGCCGAGGATTGACGCCCCCTCAGTCAGTTTTTGCAGGAAGCCGCCGCCCATATCTTTAACGATATCGACGCCTTTGCGGTAGCCATAAGCTACGCCATAATAACGGGTCGCCAGACGCACCAGGTTAAACAGGATGAAAAACAGCAGCGGACCAAGCAGGCTGCCGCTCATTGCAATACCTGCGCCCAGCGCCGCGAATACCGGACGGACGGTACCCCAGAAGATAGGGTCGCCGACGCCTGCCAGCGGTCCCATCAGACCGACTTTGATACCGTTGATAGCACCATCGTCAATCTCTGCGCCGTTCGCACGCTTTTCTTCCATTGCCAGGGTCACGCCCAGTACCGGCGCCGCAACGTAAGGATGGGTGTTAAAGAACTCCAGGTGACGTTTAATCGCCTGTTTACGCGCGTCATTATTCTCCGGATACAGGCGACGAATCGCCGGCACCATAGAGAAGCAGAAGCCCAGCGCTTGCATACGTTCGAAGTTCCATGACCCCTGGAACAGGTTAGAACGAAGAAATACGCCGCGAATATCGCTCGGAGTGAGTTTTTTCTCGGTGGTAGTTTTAGTCATATCAACCATTTCGCTCACCTGTTAGTCCAGTTCGTTATCGAGATCGTTATTGCCAGCAGCCGCTGCAGGCGCGCCCGCTACACGGTTGTATTTCGGGCTCAGCTGGATGTAAAGAATAGCCATCACTGCGCCGATGACACCCAGTGCGACCAGGTTGAAGTTTGTGAAAGCCGCGGTGACGAAACCGAGGTAGAAGAACGGCATCAGGTAGCCTGCGCGCATCATGTTGATAACCATCGCATAACCAACCACGACGATCATGCCGCCGGCGATGTTCAGACCGCCTGTGACGACTTCAGGAATCGCATTCAGCATCCCCTGTACTTCGCTGGTGCCTACGGAGATGGCAACGATAACCGCCGGGATAGCGATACGCATTGCCTGCAGGAACAGAGAAGAAACGTGCAGCCAGGAGAGCGCCGTCAGGTTGCCGTTTTCAGCCGCCTTGTCCGCCGCGTGCTGGAATGCCACGGTGATGGTACGAACGATAATGGTCAGTACCTGGCCTGCCGCCGCCAGCGGAATCGCCAGCGCGATACCGGCGCCAATGCTTTGATGCCCGGCGATGACCAGAACGGTAGAGATGATGGACGCCAGTGCGGCATCAGGCGCAACGGCAGCACCGATGTTCATCCAGCCCAGAGCGATCATTTCCAGAGTACCGCCGATGATAATACCGGTTTTCATGTCCCCCAAAACGGCGCCGATTAAGGTACAGGCGATCAGCGGACGGTGGAACTGAAATTCATCAAGTACCGACTCCATACCCGCGATACATGCGACGATGAACACCAGCACAATCTGAAGAGTGGTAATCTCCATTGTACTTCTCCTATTGCTATCTTAAGTGTGAAAGCTAATTAAATGCCGGCGGTTATTTCGCCACTTTGGCAATTAAATCCATCATTTTCAGTTTCGGATCGGTGGAAACTTTACGCACCTCAAGCTCGATGCCGCGCTCGTTGAGCTTTTTAAAGGCTTCGATATCCTTTTCATCGACGGAAACGGCGTTGTTCACCTGCGTTTTACCTTGACGATAGGCCATACCGCCAATGTTCACGGAAGTGACTTTCACGCCGCCCTCAACGATGCGCTCGACGTCGGTAGGATTGGTAAACAGAAGCATCACGCGTTCACCGGCGTATTTTGGGTTATTGTAGACGCGAATCATCTTCGCGACGTCAACCACATGCGCCGTAACGCCCGGCGGCGCAACTTGCGTCAGCAGCGTTTTACGTATGGTATCCGCCGCGACTTCATCGCTCACAACAATAATACGGCTGACATTGGTCTCTTTGGTCCAGCGGGTAGCGACCTGACCGTGAATGAGACGGTCATCAATACGGGCAAGCCCGATAACCATATAATCATTCGGGCCCATCGGTTTTGCCGGCGTGGCCGCTTTTGGCGCGGCGGCGACTGGCGCTGGCGCGGTTTTTTCTACCGGTTTCGCTTTCAGCGCTTTTACGCCTTCACGACCGGTTTCTACCGCCAGTGCGACCAGCTCGTCAAAGCTCGGATCGTCGTCACGAGCCATAAACGTTTCGACCAGCATCGGGATGTTGACGCCGGCAATAACTTCATAGCGCTCTTTATCGACGACAATGCGGCTGGCAGCATTAAACGGACTGCCTCCCCATGTATCAACGAGAAATAGCACGCCTTTACTGGTATCGAGTTTAGCCAACTGAGCGTTGTACTTTTCGATCAGCGTTTCGGCATTTTCGCCTGGAACGAAATCGATCCAGCCGACGTTTTCCTGCTCGCCTAACAGCATTTCGGCTGTTTTAAGTAACTGCTCTGCAGCCCAACCATGTGTGCCTATAACAATAGCAATGGTCACTTGCTACCTCCTTTATTATTGTCAACACATCAACTTGACAGATGTATTTTTTGAATCGCCGTCCGCAAGCGAATCGATTCAGATGAGGGTTACAACGAAAAACGCATGATTTTCGTGAATTATTTTAGATATCGAAAAAAATATTTTGTGTGATGGAGATCCGTAATTTTGTTTTCGATAATGAGAAATTTCGAAGTGTAAAATATCCCGGTTACATCTCTTTGCAAAGGAAGGTAAATCTTTGCCAAAAACCAGTTGTCTCTGTTATGTTTAGCTTCCGTTTAATTAGAATGGGGTATAGGGCAGCAGCCCGTTGTATGGATCGTCACCGACGTCATTTCACTCTTTGGCCGTTTTGCGCCTGTCAATCTGGCATATCTTGCCATAGCCTTACTTTGTTTATTGCGTTACCGCCTGCATCCTTTGAGATGTTGTGGGCGCCGTTTAGTCATTCCTTAAGCAGGAGCTTGTCATGGAATTATTAATGGATCCCTCAATTTGGGTGGGTTTACTCACGCTCGTCGTCCTGGAAATTGTTCTGGGTATCGATAACCTGGTCTTTATCGCGATCCTCGCCGATAAATTGCCGCCAAAGCAGCGTGACAAAGCGCGTCTTATCGGGCTCTCGCTGGCGCTGATTATGCGTCTGGCGCTGCTGTCCATTATTTCGTGGCTGGTGACCTTAACAAAGCCGCTCTTTACCGTCTGGGATTTTACCTTCTCCGGCCGCGATTTAATTATGCTGCTGGGCGGTATATTCCTGCTGTTTAAAGCGACCACCGAGCTGCATGAACGTCTGGAAAACCGCGAGCATGACACCGGACACGGTAAAGGCTATGCGAGTTTCTGGGTGGTAGTCACGCAGATTGTCATCCTGGATGCGGTCTTCTCGCTGGACGCCGTGATTACGGCGGTAGGTATGGTAAACCATCTGCCGGTTATGATGGCGGCGGTGGTGATTGCGATGGCGGTGATGCTACTGGCGTCAAAACCGCTGACCCGTTTTGTCAACCAGCATCCGACGGTGGTGGTGCTCTGTCTGAGTTTCCTGCTGATGATCGGCTTGAGCCTGGTGGCGGAAGGGTTTGGTTTCCATATTCCGAAAGGCTACCTGTACGCGGCAATTGGTTTCTCGATCGTTATCGAGGTGTTTAACCAGATTGCGCGCCGCAACTTTATTCGTCATCAGTCCACGTTGCCGCTGCGCGCGCGTACTGCGGACGCTATCCTGCGTCTGATGGGCGGTAAACGCCAGACGAGTACGCAACATGAGACGGATAGCCCGGCCGCGATATCGGTGTCGGAAGGCGCCTTCGCCGAAGAAGAACGCTACATGATTAACGGCGTACTGACTCTGGCGTCGCGCTCCCTGCGCGGCATTATGACGCCGCGAGGCGAAATTAGTTGGGTGGATGCGAATCTCAGCGTAGCTGAAATCCGTCAGCAGTTACTCTCTTCTCCGCATAGCCTGTTCCCGGTATGTCGGGGCGAGCTGGATGAAATTATCGGTATCGTGCGGGCGAAAGAGTTGCTGGTGGCGCTGGAAGAGGGCGCGGATGTTGCGGCTATCGCCGCGTCTTCCCCGGCGATAGTGGTGCCGGAAACGCTTGATCCTATCAATCTGTTAGGCGTTTTGCGCCGCGCGCGCGGCAGTTTCGTTATCGTCACTAACGAGTTCGGCGTGGTGCAGGGGCTGGTTACGCCGCTGGATGTGCTGGAAGCGATTGCCGGTGAGTTCCCGGATGCCGATGAAACGCCGGAAATCGTTGCCGATGCCGAGGGCTGGATAGTGAAGGGCGGCACCGATCTCCATGCGCTACAGCAGGCGCTGGAAGTTGATCATCTGGTGAACGAAGAGGGCGATATTGCGACGGTCGCGGGGTTAGTGATCGCCGCTAATGGCCATATTCCTCGTGTAGGCGATGTCATTGATGTTCCGCCCCTGCGGATCACCATTGTCGAGGCCAACGACTATCGTGTCGATCTGGTTCGAATTGTTAAAGAACAGCCTGCCCACGACGAAGAGGAATGACGTCACACGCAGGAATCAAGTCTATAGATGCGGCATCGCGGACATAATCTGTCCGTTATGCCGGGCGGGCGGCGGCGCGCTGCCCGCCAGCCACTGTGGAAATTCGCTAATGGGCATCGGCTTCGCATAGAGATAGCCCTGTAACATTTGCACGCCATGCTGGCGCAAATGCTGTGCCTGCGTCTGGTTTTCGACCCCTTCCGCAACCAGTTCAATATTCAGTCTTTGCCCCAGCGCGATAATAATATCGGTCACCGTTGAATTGACCGCATCGGTACCGATGGCGGCGGTGAAGGATTTATCGATTTTCAAAATATCCGGCCGCAGTTTTTCCAGCCAGGAGAGCGAGCTGTTTCCTGTGCCAAAATCATCGATGGCTAACTTCACGCCTTTACGATGCAGCTCGCGCATCAGGCGGTAATCAACGTCAAGCAACGCGTCGCGTTCCGTGAGCTCCAGCACCAGTTGCTGAATAGGTTCCGCACTAAACCAGTACTGATTAAGATCTTTGAGAAGCACGCCGTGTCGGAAATGGCTTGCCGCTACATTGATGCCGATATGAAACTGATGGTTGATGGGGAAGTAGTGCCGCTGCCGAATGGTTTCCGCAATCACATAGCGGGTCAGCGGCGCTATCAGGTTATGCTCCTCGGCGATAGGAATAAAAACATCCGGTGAGATCCAGCCCTGGCGCGGGTTGTTCCAGCGTAACAGGATCTCAACGCCGGTACATTGCTGCGTGCGGGCATTAAGCAACGGCTGACAAAATAGCTCAAACTCCCGTTCGGCAAGGGCCAGATTAATTTCCCAGGAAAAGCTCATTCTGCTGGCCGTTGCCAGCCAGGCGATATAACCGATCAACAGGCTAAGCAATACGGCCAGCGGTAACTGCGTCGGGAGATGTTTGAACGCCAGTACGCCTGCCGACGGCCCGCTGACGCTGATAGTAAAAGGGAAATGTCGCGATGAAAGCTGGTAACGCTCTTCATCTTTTTTTAATTCCGGAAGAGTATCGACCACGCCCCGACCATATAACAGGTGCCGTTTGCCGACCGTCAGGCTGGCGCTGGTAATTTGCGGCTGCTGCGGCTCAAGTAGCATAGTCGTCAGCAAGTCAATATTCACAATTTCCATCACGCCATCCTGGCCATCGGCAGAGGCGGGATACCACTGAATGAGGATCGGGCTTCCCTTGAGTAACGATTGGTCTGTGGAAAGTAGCAGCAGATCGCCGACTGCGGGAAGATCGGGCTGAAGCTGGCGTATGGGAGTATTACGGGCGCCAAAAATGCTTGAGCAATAGAGAATTCCCTCTTTCACCAGCCCGATAGAACGAACGGTTTGCAGACGGGCGGCTTGCTTACGCAACGGCAGATGCGCGGTCGCGCACGGAAGCTCAAGCAAGGGGAGCAGTACGTTTCGTCCGACCTGGAGAGGATGCAAAACATTATCCAGCGCATCAACGGCATGATTCGCGAATGCAACCGTGCGATGGTGATTTAAGTTCCGCTCCGAAATAAATCGGATGCTCAGCGTAAGAATGAGCGTGACCAGTGCACAAATCGTGCAAACAATGAAACGATTACGGCGATAATGATTGATGATCCGTTGTGCTGTTTGCATGCGGGCCGCCCAATAAGCGTTGGCGACAAAAGCCAACCGCGACACAGCAAGTGTAGTGGGGAAACGTGGAGTCGACGAGGAAGAGATAAAAATTTCGCCCATCCGTAGCAGATGGGCGAAGGGAGGGGAAACGGCGTTTAATCACACTGGACTTTAATAGCCAACCCGCCGCGCGACGTTTCGCGGTATTTTGCGTTCATGTCTTTTCCGGTCTCGTACATCGTTTCGATGACTTTATCCAACGAGACGCGCGGCGCGCTGGTTCGACGCATGGCCATACGCGCAGCGTTGATCGCTTTAACCGAAGCAATGGCGTTACGTTCGATACACGGCACCTGCACCTGACCGGCAACCGGGTCGCAGGTCAGCCCCAGGTTATGCTCCATGCCGATTTCAGCGGCAACGCAAACCTGTTCCGGGCTGGCGCCCAACAGTTCAGCAAGGCCTGCCGCCGCCATCGAACAGGCGACCCCGACTTCGCCCTGACAGCCGACTTCCGCGCCGGAAATAGACGCGTTCATCTTATACAGCGCGCCAATAGCGCCTGCCGCCAGGAAGTAGCGGGTGTAAATATCCGGGCTGACAGACTCAATAAAATGGTCGTAGTAAGCCAGTACCGCAGGAACGATACCGCACGCGCCGTTGGTTGGCGCCGTCACGACGCGGCCGCCTGCGGCGTTCTCTTCGTTCACCGCCAGAGCAAACATGTTCACCCAGTCAATGACGTTCATCGGATCGTTGGAAAGCTTATCGCTGGAAACCAGCATACGACGCAGCGCAGAGGCGCGACGCGGTACGCGCAGCGGCCCCGGCAGCACGCCTTCGGTATTCATACCACGATCAATACAGGCCTGCATGGTCTGCCAGACGTGACCGAAATACTCTTCAATCTCTTTCTTGCTATGCAGCGCCAGTTCGTTTTGCATCACCATGCCGGAGAGTGAAAGGCCGGTACTGTTGCAATACTCCAGCATTTCTTTCGCCGATTTAAACGGATAAGGTACAGCAACCTCATTCGTCGCTTCCTGGCCGAAATGCTCTTCATCAACGATAAAGCCGCCGCCGATGGAATAGTACGTCTTGCTATAAATGACCGTGTCGTCATGCCAGGCGTGGATCTGCATCCCGTTTTCATGCAGCGGCAAATTGCCGTTGTGAAAACGCATTCCGTCATCTTTCGGGAAGTCGACTTCGTGACGTCCCTGGGCCAGTAACAGACGCTCGCGCGTTTCGACGTCGCGAATAAAACCGGGGATACTATCAATATCCACGGTAGCGGGTTCATTACCCGCCAGACCCATAATAATGGCGATATCGGTATGGTGACCTTTCCCCGTCAGCGACAGCGAGCCGTAGACATCGACAGCGACGCGGGTAACGTTATCCAGTAATCCTTTTTCGACCAGGTCATCGACGAACTGTTTACCGGCCTTCATCGGGCCAACAGTGTGGGAAGAGGAGGGACCAATCCCTACCTTAAACATGTCGAATAGGCTAATCACGATAATACTCCTGACAGGGCAACCGGGGCTTCCGGTTACGATGTTATAACTGCGCATAGTGTAAGAGGGAACGCTGGCATCAGCTTAACTATTCACATGAATTAAACTAATGAATAACCGCGTTTTTACTAATATTGCGACAGTAATCTCAAGTCGTGTCTTACGCGCGTAAAGTTAAGTATATACACGTTGCCCTTCAGGCTGCCTCTTTGGGGGAGGCGATTGTTACCGCCTTGAGGCAACGTGAATGGCGTTGTGTACAGTCAGGGCTTTACGCCAATTTGCAGCGCCAGCTCACGAAGAATGTTTGCGGTCATGCCCCAGACGAAATAATGCTCATACCAGGAGAGCCATACGCGGTGCGAATTGCCGCGACGGTAAACATCAAGCGGGTGATATCGACCCAGTTGCAACGCTTGCGCCAGCGGCATTTCAAACACCGCAGACACTTCATCTTCACTGGCGCGCCAGGGGAGATTTGGCGGAATAATGCCGACCACCGGGGTGACCTGAAAACCGGTCACGCTGTCTACCGGCGGTAAAACGCCAATCACTTCCACGGCTTGTGGCGGGATGGCGACTTCCTCCTGCGCTTCGCGAAGCGCTGCGGCGATAAGCGAAGCATCGGTACTGTCCACGGCCCCGCCGGGAAAGGCGACCTGTCCGGCGTGTTTGCGCAAATGAATAGCCCGCTGGGTCAACAGCAGCCCCGGCTGGGGGCGGCGAACCACAGGGATCAGTACGGCGGCCTGACGTTGGTTTAACGTTTCATGAGTTATCTGCGGGCGCAAAAGCTGAAAGCGCGATAAGAAATGATCGAGCGTCAGACGGCTGGTATCCACGTATTAGTTCTCCAGTGGGTGCAGGATACGATTAACTTTATCAAAAGTTTCCTGATATTCCGCTTCTTCGTTGCTATCGGCCACGATACCGCCGCCGGCTGAGCAATAGAGTTGGCCCTGCGTTGCCGTGACGGTGCGGATAGTAATACTGGTATCCATCTTGCCGCAGAAACTCAGATAACCGATGCTACCGCACCAGGCGTTGCGTCGCTGCGGCTCCAGTTCGTCGATAATTTCCATTGCCCGCACTTTAGGCGCGCCGGTAATGGAGCCGCCGGGGAAAGCCGCGCGCAGCAGGTCGGTAGCATGAAGCGAGTCCGGTAAACGGGCGGTAATGGTGCTAACCAGATGGTGAACGGCTGGAAATGGTTCGACGACGAACAGTTCCGGCACTTTCACCGAACCTGGTACGGCGACCCGGCCAATATCGTTACGCATCAAATCGACAATCATCAAATTTTCAGCGCGATCTTTCATTGAGTTGGCCAGTTTCTGCGCCTGCTGACGATCCGCCTGCGGATCGTTAAGCCGTGGAAGCGTACCTTTGATCGGGCGCGTCTGGATATGACCATTCTCCAGTTGGATAAAACGCTCGGGAGAAAGGCTCAATATGGCGCCGTCATGTAAACGAAGAAAGGCGCTGAACGGGGCGCGATTTGCGCGGTTAAGGCGTTCGAAAGCCTGCCACTCATCACCCTCGTAGCTCGCCTGAAAACGCTGGGAAAGATTGACCTGATAGCAGTCCCCGCTGTGCAGCCAGGCCTGCACCTGACGAAACTTCTCGCCATACTCGCAACGCGTCATATTGGATTGCCAGGCCGAGGTAAGCCTGAAGGGCGTTCGGGTTGGCGCGCGCTGGCTGGTGAGCCAGCGATATCGGGCGTCTGCATCGTGATAGCTTATCAGCGACACCACCTGTTTTTGGTGATCGACAATCAGCGCCCAGTCGTAAAGGCCAATCGCCATATCGGGTAAAGCGATATCGCGCGCGGCAGTATCGGGCAGAATTTCGAAACGCCGCCCTAAATCATAACCAAACAGACCCAGCGAGCCGCCCTGAAAGGGTAAGTCAGGGTCAGGCTGAGGATGAAAAGGCAGCGCCTCCAGTTGAGTCTGCAAAACGTGTAACGGATCGTCGAGAGTGACGGTAGTCGTGCGCGCAGTACATACCGTGGTTTCCTGGGCGCGCGTGGTCAGTGTGGTGACAGGATCGGCGACCAGAATATCAAAACGGTTATAGGGATGAATAGCATCACCTGAATGCAGCAGCATCGCCCAGGGCAAATGATTTACGGGCGCAAAATAGTGTTCAGCGGCGTCCGGACGCCAGGGTAAGGTGATAACAGTGGGAGATAACGTCTTCATCATTCCTGACTCGTTACAACACTACTGGCTTACCGCCGGGTAGCGTGAAATAATTAGCGCTAACAATTTAGCAGGAGTTAATCATGTTTGCAGGTTTACCTTCACTCAGTCATGAACAACAGCAAAAAGCCGTAGAACGTATCCAGGAATTGATGTCGCAAGGTATGAGCAGCGGAGAAGCGATTGCCCTGGTGGCGGGCGAACTTCGCGCCAACCATACCGGCGAACGGATAGTGGCGCGTTTTGAGGATGAAGACGAATAACCGGCTTATACCGCCGCGACAATCTTAATCTCAACTTTATATTTCGGATTCATTAACCCGGCCTGTACGGTACAGCGTACCGGCGCATGGCCTGCGACGACCCACGCATCCCACGCCTTATTCATGGCGGCAAAATCCGCTTTATCGCTCAGGAAAATAGTGGCATCCAGAATACGTGACTTACTGGAGCCCTGTTTTTCCAGCACCGCATCAATTTGCGCCAGAGTATTCGCCGTTTGCTCAAAAGCATCGGCGTCGAGGTTTTCCGGCACGCCGGTATACCACAGCGTATTATTGTAGATCACCACGTCTGACCAACGATCTTCGGCATCAATACGCACGATAGACATCACTTATTCCTCATTTGCTTTCCATTTGAATGGCTCAAGACTGCCACAATGTGGCGCCGCCGTCACCTCTGTAACTGGCGTAAGCCTTTCTACCCTGACATAATCCCCTGTGCAAATTAACAGGGGGCAGTGTGACGGACGATTTTGCAGCAGATGGCCAACTGGCCAAAGCGATAACCGGCTTTAAACCGCGCGAACCACAGCGGCAAATGGCGGTTGCCGTAACACAAGCGATTGAAAATGCGCAGCCTCTGGTTGTTGAAGCCGGCACCGGAACCGGGAAGACCTATGCTTACCTCGCTCCGGCGTTGCGCGCCGGGAAAAAAGTCATTATTTCGACCGGGTCGAAAGCGTTGCAGGATCAACTCTACAGTCGCGATCTGCCGACGGTAGCAAAAGCGTTGGCGTTTACCGGTAAGACGGCCCTGTTGAAAGGACGTTCAAACTACCTCTGCCTGGAGCGGCTGGAACAACAAGCGCTGGCGGGCGGCGATTTACCGGTACAAACGTTAAGCGACGTGATATTGCTGCGCTCCTGGTCAAATCAGACGCGGGATGGCGATATCAGCACCTGCGTCAGCGTGGCGGAAGATTCCCAGGCCTGGCCGCTGGTCACCAGTACCAACGACAACTGCCTTGGCAGCGATTGCCCGCTCTACAAAGAGTGCTTTGTGGTGAAAGCGCGTAAAAAGGCGATGGACGCGGATGTGGTGATTGTAAACCACCACCTTTTTCTTGCGGATATGGTGGTTAAAGAGAGCGGGTTTGGCGAACTTATCCCTCAGGCTGAAGTAATGATCTTCGATGAAGCCCACCAACTGCCTGACATCGCCAGCCAGTATTTCGGACAATCGCTCTCCAGCCGTCAGTTGCTGGATTTAGCAAAAGACATCACCATCGCCTACCGGACGGAACTGAAAGACACTCAACAGTTGCAAAAATGCGCCGATCGCCTTGCCCAGAGCGCCCAGGATTTTCGTCTGCAACTGGGGGAGCCCGGCTACCGGGGAAATTTGCGTGAACTGTTAGCCGATTCACGTATCCAACGGGCATTTTTACTGCTGGATGATACGCTGGAGCTTTGTTACGACGTGGCGAAGCTGTCGCTGGGCCGTTCAGCGCTGCTGGATGCGGCTTTTGAACGCGCCACGCTATACCGTTCACGGCTGAAACGCTTAAAAGAGATCAATCAGCCGGGATACAGCTACTGGTATGAGTGCACCTCGCGCCATTTCACCCTGGCGCTGACGCCGCTCACCGTGGCGGACAAATTCAAAGAGGTGATGGAACAGAAGCCCGGTAGCTGGATTTTTACCTCGGCCACGTTGTCGGTAAATGATGATCTTCACCACTTTACCGCCCGTCTGGGAATTGAACAGGCAGAATCCATGCTGCTGCCCAGCCCATTCGACTATACGCGCCAGGCGTTACTCTGCGTACCGCGTAACCTACCGCAAACCAACCAGCCCGGCGCGGCGCGACAGTTGGCGGCTATGCTCAGGCCGATTATCGAAGCCAATAACGGGCGATGTTTTATGCTGTGCACCTCACACGCCATGATGCGCGATTTGGCGGAGCAGTTTCGCGCCACCATGACGCTGCCGGTATTGTTGCAAGGGGAAACCAGTAAAGGCCAACTGTTACAGCAATTTGTTAGCGCCGGCAACGCGCTGCTCGTCGCCACCAGCAGCTTCTGGGAAGGGGTGGACGTGCGCGGCGATACGTTATCTTTGGTGATTATCGACAAATTGCCGTTTACCTCCCCGGACGACCCGCTGTTAAAAGCGCGAATGGAAGACTGTCGTTTGCGCGGTGGCGATCCGTTTGATGAGGTTCAACTGCCCGACGCGGTGATTACGCTGAAGCAGGGGGTGGGGCGGCTGATTCGCGATGCGGACGATCGCGGGGTGTTAGTGATTTGTGATAACCGGCTGGTGATGCGGCCCTATGGCGCCACGTTTCTCGCCAGCCTGCCTCCTGCGCCTCGCACGCGTGATATCGCCCGTGCCGTTCGCTTTCTTGCGATTCCATCCGCCGAGTAATTTGTTACGGAGTATGGTAAGATGCGCGCTATTTTATTGATCTAAGCACGAAACCTCATGCGAATTCTGGCTATCGATACCGCCACAGAGGCCTGTTCTGTCGCCCTGTGGAACAACGGTACTATCAATGCTCACTTTGAGCTTTGTCCACGAGAACACACTCAACGTATCCTGCCCATGGTGCAGGAGATTCTGGCCGCCAGCGGCGCCTCGCTCAATGAGATAGATGCGCTGGCGTTTGGGCGCGGTCCGGGCAGCTTTACCGGCGTGCGTATCGGCATTGGGATTGCGCAAGGGCTGGCGTTAGGGGCAAATCTGCCGATGATCGGTGTTTCGACGCTTGCCACGATGGCGCAGGGCGCATGGCGTAAAACTGGCGCGACCCGCGTACTCGCCGCGATTGACGCGCGGATGGGCGAAGTGTACTGGGCGGAATACCAGCGTGATGCGCAGGGCGTCTGGCAGGGCGAAGAGACGGAAGCGGTGCTGAAACCGGAACGGGTCGGCGAGCGGTTGAAACAGCTTTCCGGCGAGTGGGCGACCGTAGGAACGGGTTGGTCCGCGTGGCCCGATCTGGCGAAGGAATGCGGCCTGACGCTTCATGATGGGGAGGTGTCGCTCCCGGCAGCGGAAGATATGTTGCCCATCGCCAGTCAAAAGCTGGCGGCAGGAGAGACCGTTGCCGTGGAACATGCCGAGCCGGTTTATTTGCGTAACGAAGTGGCGTGGAAGAAACTTCCCGGCAAAGAATGACTCTCACTACTATTACCCCCCATACTTTATGCTGTGGGGTGGAATAGAGGTCGAGAAAAAGGAGTCGCATCATGGCGGTTCAAAAACGGTTAATAAAAGGGGCGCTGGCGTGCGCTTTTGCGCTTATGCTGAGCGGTTGCGTGACTATCCCGGATGCCATTAAAGGTTCGAGTCCGACGCCGCAGCAGGATTTGGTGCGGGTGATGAATGCGCCGCAGCTCTATATCGGGCAAGAGGCGCGTTTTGGCGGCAAAGTTGTGGCGGTGCAAAATCAGCAGGGAAAAACCCGGCTTGAAATCGCGACCGTACCGCTTGATAGCGGCGCGCGTCCTGTTCTGGGCGAAGCCTCGCGCGGCAGAATTTTTGCCGATGTGAACGGTTTTCTGGACCCGGTGGACTTCCGTGGCCAGTTAGTTACCGTTGTCGGCCCGATAACCGGCACGGTTGACGGTAAAATCGGCAATACGCCGTATAAATTTATGCTGATGCAGGCTACCGGCTATAAACGCTGGCATCTTGTTCAGCAGGTCGTCATGCCTCCACAGCCGATCGATCCGTGGTTTTACGGCGGACGCGCCTGGCCTTATGGCTATGGCGGTTGGGGATGGTATAACCCTGGACCCGCGGAGGTTCAGACGATAGTAACAGAGTAACTCTTTGTTTTATCAATAAAAGAAACAGCGGCTGGTCCGCTGTTTCTGCATTCATAGAGACATAATAAAAATAAATAGTGACGCGCTTCGCAACCTTTCAGTTGCGTAATTAATAAACTGGTACGCTGAGTTAATATAATGTTAACGACTTGTTTATTAACTGGGGTTGTGATGACGACGAACACTCATTTTAGAGGTGATGCATTGAAGAAGGTTTGGCTTAACCGTTATCCTGCTGATGTTCCGGCGGAGATCAACCCTGACCGTTATCAATCCCTGGTTGAACTGTTTGAACATGCGGCGACGCGCTATGCCGATCAGCCTGCGTTCGTCAATATGGGGGAGGTAATGACCTTCCGTAAATTAGAAGAACGTAGTCGGGCATTTGCGGCTTATTTACAACAAGGGCTGGGACTCAAAAAAGGCGACCGTGTGGCGCTGATGATGCCAAACCTGTTGCAGTATCCTGTCGCGCTATTTGGTATTTTACGCGCCGGCATGATTGTGGTGAACGTTAACCCGCTTTACACGCCGCGCGAACTTGAGCATCAGCTTAACGATAGCGGCGCGGCGGCAATCATTATTGTTTCTAACTTTGCCCATACGCTGGAAAAAGTGGTCGAGAAAACGTCGGTACAGCACGTTATTCTGACGCGGATGGGCGACCAGCTTTCTACCGCCAAAGGTACGGTTGTTAACTTTGTCGTGAAATACATCAAGCGTCTGGTGCCAAAATACCACTTGCCAGATGCGATCTCGTTTCGCAGCGCGCTACAGCATGGCTACCGTATGCAGTATGTCAAACCCGAGGTTGTCGCTGAAGATCTGGCTTTCCTGCAATATACTGGCGGTACGACGGGCGTGGCGAAAGGCGCGATGTTGACCCACCGCAATATGCTGGCGAATCTGGAGCAGGTGAAAGCGACCTATGGGCCGCTGCTGCACCCGGGGAAAGAGCTGGTAGTGACCGCGCTGCCGCTGTATCACATTTTTGCCTTAACCATGAACTGTCTGCTTTTTATCGAGCTGGGTGGGCAAAACCTGCTGATTACCAATCCGCGTGATATCCCCGGCCTGGTCAAGGAGCTGGCGAAATATCCATTTACGGCGATGACTGGCGTTAATACGCTATTCAACGCCCTGCTCAATAATAAAGAGTTTCAACAGCTGGATTTTTCTTCGCTGCATCTGTCAGCCGGCGGCGGGATGCCGGTGCAAAACGTCGTTGCGGAACGTTGGGTAAAGCTGACCGGGCAATACCTGCTGGAAGGCTACGGGCTGACCGAGTGCGCCCCGCTGGTGAGCGTCAACCCGCATGATATTGATTATCACAGCGGCAGTATCGGCCTGCCAGTACCGTCAACAGAAGCCAAACTGGTGGATGACGATGACAACGAAGTCGCGCCGGGTGAGGCCGGAGAGCTTTGCGTGAAAGGCCCGCAGGTTATGCTGGGATACTGGCAGCGTCCTGACGCGACGGATGAAATCATTAAAGATGGCTGGCTGCATACGGGCGATATTGCGGTTATGGATGAAGACGGCTTTCTGCGGATTGTCGATCGTAAGAAAGATATGATTCTGGTTTCTGGTTTCAACGTTTATCCAAACGAAATTGAAGATGTGGTGATGCAGCATTCTGGCGTGCAGGAAGTCGCGGCGGTTGGCGTGCCTTCCGGTAGTAGCGGCGAAGCGGTGAAGCTTTTTGTGGTTAAGAAAGATCCGGCATTGACTGACGATGCGTTGATCACCTTCTGCCGTCGCCATCTGACCGGATATAAGGTGCCCAAACAGGTCGAGTTTCGCGAGGAATTACCAAAATCTAACGTTGGGAAAATTTTACGACGAGAACTGCGTGACGAAGCCCGTGGCAAAGTAGACAATAAAGCCTGAGCGTTAAGTCAGCTAACGAGAGACGCCGGTTAAGCCGGCGTTTTTTTTGGCGCGAACCAAAGAGAACACGATTTGAATTACCAAATGATTGAAACGGACGATGCGCTGGCGAGCCTGTGTGAGGCTGTCCGCGCATGTCCGGCTATTGCTTTAGATACGGAATTTGTCCGTACCCGCACCTATTACCCGCAGTTAGGATTGATCCAGTTATTTGACGGGGCAAATGTCGCCCTGATCGATCCGCTCGGCATCAGCGACTGGTCGCCGTTAAAAGCGGTGTTGCGCGATACGGGAATCACCAAATTTCTGCACGCGGGTAGCGAAGATCTGGAAGTATTTCTGAATGCGTTTGGCGAACTGCCGGAACCCCTGATTGATACGCAAATTCTGGCGGCGTTTTGCGGGCGTCCGCTGTCGTGGGGTTTTGCGTCGATGGTAGAAGAGTATACGGGCGTGGCGCTGGACAAAAGCGAGTCTCGTACCGACTGGTTAGCCCGGCCTTTAAGCGAACGTCAGTGTGAATACGCGGCGGCGGATGTCTGGTATCTGTTACCGATCGCCAAAAAGCTGATGATTGAAACTGAAGCCGCAGGATGGCTGCCTGCCGCGCTTGATGAGTGTCGGTTGATGCAGCAGCGCCGTCAGGAGATTCAGGCGCCGGAAGAAGCATGGCGGGATATCACCAATGCCTGGCAACTGCGTACTCGCCAGTTAGCCTGTCTGCAACTTTTAGCTGACTGGCGGCTACGTAAGGCGCGTGAGCGCGATATGGCGGTGAACTTTGTTGTGCGTGAAGAAAACCTGTGGGCGGTCGCGCGTTATATGCCGGGCAGTCTCGGTGAGCTGGATAGCCTGGGGCTTTCCGGCAGCGAGATTCGTTTTCACGGCAAGACGTTGATATCGCTGGTGGCGAAAGCACAGGCGCTACCGGAAGAGGCATTGCCGGAACCCCTGTTGAATCTGATGGACATGCCGGGCTATCGCAAAGCGTTTAAGGCCATCAAAGCGCTGGTGGCGGAGGTGAGCGCGTCGCATCACGTCAGCGGCGAGCTACTGGCATCGCGTCGGCAGATTAATCAGTTGCTTAACTGGCACTGGAAATTAAAACCGCAAAATGGGCAACCGGAATTGATTTCCGGCTGGCGCGCCGAACTGATGGCGGAGAAGTTAACTCTTCTGTTGCAGGAGTATCCGCGTTAACGACGGTAATTGCCGGGAAAACGGCCAGTGAAATAAATGTCCGTATTCGGAATAATGTAAAAAAATAAAAAAGGCAGATTCTTCTGCCTTTTTTAATCCAGGAATTTTCCCATAAAAGAGCTTATTTTGACTCTTCGGCTTCCGGCAGCGTTACGTTAAGTTCAAGGATGGAGATATCACCATCTTTTTGCTCAAGCTGGACGGTAACCATTTCCGGATCGATTTGTACGTATTTACAAATGACCTCAAGAATATCTTTACGTAACTGCGGTAAATAATGCGGTTCGGCATCGCTACGGCGACGTTCCGCGACAATGATTTGCAACCGCTCTTTTGCAATATTAGCGGTACTCTTTTTCCGCGAGAGAAAAAAATCCAGTAATGCCATAATTTATCCTCCGAACAGGCGTTTGAGGAAACCTTTCTTCTCTTCTTCAATGAAGCGGAAAGGACGTTCTTCTCCCAACAGACGATCTACGGTATCTGCATAGGCTTTACCCGCATCCGCAGTGGCGTCAAGAATCACCGGTTCGCCCTGGTTCGATGCGCGCAGTACGGATTGATCTTCCGGGATCACCCCGACGAGTTTAATACGCAGAATCTCCAGTACATCTTCCATGCTGAGCATGTCGCCTTTATTGACGCGGCCTGGATTGTAGCGCGTCAACAGGAGATGTTCTTTAATCGGTTCTTCGCCATTTTCTGCGCGACGAGATTTCGATGCCAGAATACCCAGAATACGGTCCGAGTCACGGACAGAAGAGACTTCCGGGTTAGTCGTGATGATCGCTTCATCGGCAAAATAGAGCGCCATCAGCGCCCCGGTTTCGATACCCGCCGGCGAGTCGCAAACGATGAACTCAAAGTCCATCGCTTTCAGTGAGTCCAGTACCTTAGCGACGCCTTCGCGCGTTAGCGCGTCTTTATCCCGGGTCTGCGACGCCGGAAGAATGAAGAGATTTTCAGTACGCTTATCTTTGATCAGCGCCTGATTCAGTGTCGCATCGCCCTGAATGACGTTTACAAAATCGTAAACGACACGACGTTCGCACCCCATAATCAGATCGAGGTTACGCAGTCCGATATCAAAATCAATGACGACAGTTTTCTTTCCCTTCTGGGCCAAACCTGTAGCGATGGCCGCGCTGGAGGTGGTCTTGCCAACGCCCCCTTTACCCGAAGTAACAACAATAATGCGTGCCATAAAAATTCCTTGTTAAAAAGGGATCAATTCAACGGTTGAACTGTCAAAGCGTTGTCTGCTAAACGCAGGCGCGCCGCTTTGCCATAAAATTCTGCCGGGATTTTATCACTCAGCCAGTAAACACCTGCGATAGAGACCAGTTCTGCCGTCAGATGGGTACAAAAAATTTGCGCTTCCCGATCGCCGCTCGCCCCTGCCAGCGCGCGACCTCTCATCATGCCATAGACATGGATATTGCCGTCAGCGATAAGCTCTGCGCCAGCGCTGACGTGACTTGTAACAATCAGATCACATTGTGGAGCATAAATGCGCTGACCGGAACGAACCGGAACATCAATTAATCGCGTTTTTGTGATGGGATTAGCGTTTTGCGGCGGCTCGCTGGGCGTTGCCGGCTCAACGGGCGCAGGCCGAACCGCTTTCTCTTTACCTTCAGTCAGTAAAGGAAGACCCATCCGATCGATTTCTACTTTCAGGCTGGCGTCTTTACAGCCGCTCACGCCGATAATGCGTAAGCCGGTTGAGGTCACGATCTTATGCAGTTCCGGCCAGTTTACCGGGCTTTCAAGAGCGCTAACGTTAATAACGACAGGGGCGTGTTTTAAAAACGCAGGAGCCTGCGCTATTTTGTCTTCTAACGCCTGACGAATAACCTCTGGTTCCGCTTCATGCAAATGAACCACTGATAAGGTGAAGCTACTGCCTTTAAGCTCGATTGGCGTGTTTGACATCCTGGCCTTACTCAATTTGCTATTTATCATCTCCGATACGGAGTGATATTCCGAAGTCCAGAAGGCATGTTATAGTCAGTATTATATTGAGGCAAGTCACCATCCCGTTAATTCAGAGTAAAAGTATGTTTTGTGTGATCTATAGAAGTAGCAAGCGCGATCAAACCTATTTGTATGTCGAAAAAAAAGACGATTTTTCGCGGGTGCCTGAAGCGTTGATGAAAGGATTCGGTCAGCCGCAGTTAGCGATGATGCTGCCGCTTGATGGACGTAAAAAATTAGTCAATGCCGAGCTCGAAAAAGTAAAACAGGCGTTAAGCGAGCAGGGCTATTATTTACAATTGCCGCCGCCGCCGGAAGATTTGCTGAAACAACATCTTTCTTCGGTGGGACAAAATACGTCGTCCGCTGACCGTTAAACGGTATTCGGCGCCGCGCCTGAATTCCATCATGATCTTAGGGGAAAATATGTATCAACATCGTAACTGGCAAGGCGCCTTGCTTGATTACCCGGTAAGTAAAGTGGTCTGCGTGGGCAGTAATTACGCAAATCACATCAAGGAGATGGGCAGCGCGACGCCGGAAGAACCCGTGCTTTTTATCAAGCCGGAAACCGCATTGTGTGATATTCGCCAGCCGCTGGCGATTCCGGCGGATATGGGCGCTGTTCATCATGAAGTTGAGCTTGCCGTGCTGATTGGCGCAACGCTCCGCCAGGCGACCGAAGATCATGTACGTAAAGCGATAGCCGGTTATGGCGTGGCGCTTGATTTAACCCTGCGCGATATTCAAGGGAAAATGAAAAAGGCCGGACAGCCCTGGGAAAAAGCCAAAGGTTTTGATAACGCATGTCCGATTTCAGGCTTCATCCCTGTCGCGGCCTTCTGCGGCGATCCGCAAAATACGGTTATCGGACTTAACGTTAATGGCGAGGTTCGCCAGCAAGGGTCGACCGCGGATATGATTCATCCTATTGTGCCTCTTATCGCCTATATGAGCCGCTATTTTACGCTCAAAGCCGGGGACGTGGTGCTAACCGGCACGCCGGCAGGCGTGGGGCCATTATTAAGCGGCGATGAGCTGGACATTCGTTTTAATGGCGAAACGTTGTCTACCCGCGTTCTGTAAAATCTGCTTGCCGCCTTCAGCGGCGGTAAAACTTGCATCTGCAGGCCAGACTGGTTATAAGGTGCAGCTTTAGTGCAATGGCGGATACTTTAATGAGCGATACACCTTTCTGGCAACGTAAAACCCTGGATGAAATGACCGATGCCGAGTGGGAGTCGCTGTGCGATGGCTGCGGTCAATGCTGCCTGCATAAGCTGATGGATGAAGATACAGATGAAATCTACTTCACCAACGTGGCGTGCAGGCAATTAAATATCAAAACGTGCCAGTGCCGTCATTATGAACGCCGTTTTGAATTTGAACCCGACTGTATCAAACTCACTCGCGAAAACTTGCCAGACTTTGAATGGTTGCCGATGACCTGCGCCTACCGTTTGTTGGCGGAAGGTAAGCCCTTGCCGACGTGGCATCCGCTGCTGACTGGATCGAAAGCCGCTATGCATGGCGAGCGAATTTCTGTCCGTCATATCGCGGTTAAAGAATCCGAAGTACGGGACTGGCAGGATCATATTTTAAATAAACCGTCGTGGGCAGAATAAGTCTTCGGCAAAACGGCTGATTGTTTACAATTCTTTAATTTACGCCGGGCGGCCCCTGAAACCAAGAATTGCGTGCAAATTCCGTCACCTGGCGTTATCACTGCCTTCTATTCTTCCCTGACGCGCCTTGTCGCTGCGCTCGCGCACGTATGGCGGCGACTCTATACTTTCAAAGCAGTATATCGCTGCCTATCCTGAGGAGTTACCCCATGAATAACCAACCGTTGCGCGTTTCAAAGGATCAGCCCAGGAAGCCTGATAAGACACCCGAAGACGAAGGAAAAAATCCAAAGAAAAACCAAAAGTAGTGCTGTAGGGTATCTTTAATAACTATGGTTCGTTGGAGGCTTTATGTCTGAACGTCCTGATTTAGTCGATCCATTACCAGAGGATGAGCCGCTTCCTGGTGAAAATATTCCGGATACGCCAGAGGGAGACGATCCTCTCGACCCGGATACCCAGAATGAGGTTGAAGATCCTCGTAGATAGCGTCTTGTGCTATTAACCAACCGCCTGATGCACCGTCTGTGCCAGGCGGTTTTTTACATCTTCTAAAGCGAAACATCCTGATAATCCTCAGAAAGATAGCCTATAATTTTTTGTACGTTAAAATAGTAGCGCGTCCATGACGACACTGTCTTATTGCGCTTAGCCGTTTGCGAGTTCAAAGGAGGAAATCAATGAACAGCGAAGAGTTGACACATAAAGCAGAAGAGGAAATCGCGGCACTCATTAGCAAAAAGGTCGCCGAACTACGGAAGAAAACCGGGCAAGAGGTTTCCGAAATAGAGTTCGCGCCGCGAGAAACGATGAAAGGGCTTGAGGGATACCACGTTAAAATTAAACTACTCTAGCGTTTAATTAGCGCCATTAATCACCTGGCTACTGGGCGGGACGCCGCCCAGTGGTGACTGGTTTACCGATGTCAGGCTTTTTTCTGTTGATACATTTCCTCGCCCTGATGGTCTTCCTCTACCCAAAAATGAATGTTGAACCGCGCATCATCGCTCAGCTCTACCCGATGCCAGTATTGCGGCGGACTGGTGGCGAATTGCCCGGCATTAATCACCACTTTCACTTCTGGTTCTGTCGCGGTTTCATTCGCAAAGCCATAGTAGGTCACGGTGCCTTCCATCACGCAGAGTTGTCCGAAAACGCCTGCCGCTGTGTTGTGATGAGAGAGCAGTGCCGCCGGAACATTCTCTTTGGTGAAAAAGGGGGTAGAGCGTTTAACTTTCCAGTTTGCCGGGATGCGTAAGTGGGACATAAGACATCTCCCTGATGTGGTGATTAAAAGATGTATTTAATATACACCTTTTAATCACTGGCAAACAACGCTTCGGGCAAAAAAAACGCTCCCGAAGGAGCGTGTGTATCAACGACCGAACAGGTCGCGTTTTTTAGGCTTAAATGCCTGGGCTATGACGACGGCTATCGCCACCACAAGGTAAGCGGCAAAGATCCCCAACAGCCATTGCGGCATCTCCAGCGTTAAAAACGACCACTGGCGTTCGGCGCAATCACCGGATGCCACAAACACCTGTGGCAGCCATTTACCCAACGGCAACCAGTCTGGAAAGCGCGCCATAAAGTCACAGGTCATGAACGGCGAGGGATGCAACTGAACCATCGTATGTTCATACGCCAGTTGTAGACCCCGCCAGGCGCTGTAAATCCAGATAACCATTGCCACGTATCGCAGCGGCGTTTTCGGCGCTATTGCGCCGACCAGACCCGCGCCCATCACGCCAAACAGGGCGCAACGTTCGTAAATACATAGCACGCAAGGTTTAAGTAACATGACGTGCTGGAACCACAGCGCCACCATTTCCAGCGCCAGGGCGGTAAACGCCATCAGTAACCATGCGCCCCGACCCCGTGAGCACTGGTTTAAAAATCGCAACATAATAATTTCCCTGCAACATGCGTAGAGACCGCAGTGTAAACCAATTCAATTCGTGCGCCACTAGCGGGAAATGAAATAATGTGTAATTGGATAATTATCAGGCAAAAATCGGAGCCGGGCGGTGTATTGCCCGGCCAAACGTTACGAAAGCGTTGCTAACCATCCTGCCTGAGTCATCCATTCGGTGGCCGGCGCAAGAGTGAATTCGACGCACAGTAGCCCTATCAGGGTCAGTACGATAGTGTACGGTAACGCCATCCAGACCATACGGCCATAGGAGAGACGGATTAACGGCGCCAGCGCGGAGGTCAGCAGGAATAAGAATGCCGCCTGACCATTTGGCGTCGCTACCGATGGCAGGTTAGTACCGGTATTGATGGCCACGGCTAGCAGCTCAAACTGTTTTAAGCTGATTGCGCCGTTTTCCATTGCCGCCTTCGCTTCGTTGATATAAATGGTGCCGACAAAGACGTTATCTGAGATGGAAGACAACAGGCCGTTAAAGAGATAGAACAGCGTTAGCTGCGCGTGTTCAGAGGCTTGCAAGACGAACTGAATAATCGGCGCGAAAAGATGTTGATCGATAATAACCGCCACAATGGAGAAGAAAACGGTTAACAGCGCAGTAAACGGCAGCGACTCGGTAAACGCTTTGCCGATGGCGTGTTCATCGGTTACACCCGTTAACGCGGTGGCCAGAATAATGACCGACAGACCAATCAGTCCCACCTCCGCGAGATGGAGGGCGAGGGCGGTAACCAGCCAGACGCCAATAACCGCCTGGACTATTAGTTTAATTTTATCCTGGCGGGTGCGCTTCTTACGGCTTTGATCGTCGAATTGCTGTAAAACATCGCGGACTTTTTCGGGCAACGTTTCGCCATAGCCAAACCAGCGCATTTTCTCGACCAGCATACAGGTTAACAGTCCACATACCAGTACCGGGACGGTGACAGGCGACATCCGCAAAAAGAAGTCGCCGAAATGCCAGCCAGCCGCTTTAGCGATGATCAGGTTTTGCGGCTCCCCGACCATGGTCATGACACCGCCCAGCGCCGTCCCCACGCCTGCATGCATCATCAGGCTACGCAAGAATCCGCGGAATTGCTCCAGCACCGTTTTGTAATGCGGATCGATATGGCTGTCGTCCAGCATATCGTTCTCTTCGCCGCGCGATGAGGCCACACGATGGTAAATCCCGTAAAAACCGACGGCGACGCTGATCACCACCGCAACGACGGTAAGCGCGTCAAGGAAAGCCGACAAGAATGCGGCGGCGACGCAAAAGGCCAGCGACAGAACCATCTTCGAGCGGATACTGAGTAACAGACGGGTAAAAATAAACAGCAATAACTGCTTCATAAAGTAGATGCCTGCCACCATAAACATCAGCAGCAGCAAGACTTCCAGGTTGGCGGCAACCTCTTCACGTACATGGGCGGCGCTGGTCATGCCGATGATGACGGCTTCAATGGCCAGTAACCCGCCGGGCAGCAGGGGGTAACACTTTAACGCCATCGCCAGGGTGAAGATAAACTCTGCCACCAGCAGCCAACCGGCAATAAAGGGATTAGCTAAGAAAATGAATGGGTTAATAATTAAAAAGACAAGTAGTGCCAGTTTGTACCAGTCGGGCGACTGGCCTAAAAAGTTGCGCCACATGGCGCGACCCCATGAGATCTCCATGAAATTTTTCCTTACCTAGAAAAATGAAATAGCGTTTTTATGTTTAAACACAGAGAGTAGCGAGCGCGACGAATGCAAGCAAGTCCTTAACGATATTGGCAGGCGATATCAGAAATGGTGCCTTGATCCCCTTTTTCTTCATTGCGTCCGCTATCAGGTGTTACGCCCGTCTGGTATGATGAGTACAACTATGTTTTGCTGTGTAATGGAAATCTCACTATGGTCATTAAGGCGCAGAGCCCGGCGGGTTTCGCGGAAGAGTATATTATTGAAAGTATCTGGAATAACCGCTTTCCTCCTGGCACGATCTTACCGGCAGAACGAGAACTCTCCGAACTGATCGGCGTGACGCGCACGACATTACGCGAGGTGTTACAGCGGCTGGCGCGAGATGGCTGGCTGACCATTCAGCATGGCAAACCGACAAAGGTTAATAATTTTTGGGAAACGTCAGGGCTGAATATCCTTGAAACGCTGGCCCGCCTTGATCATGAAAGCGTTCCGCAACTGATCGACAATTTGTTGTCGGTGCGTACCAATATTTCTACTATCTTTATTCGTACCGCGTTGCGTCAACACCCGGATAAGGCGCAGGAAGTGCTGGCCACAGCCCACGAAGTGGCCGACCATGCCGATGCATTCGCCGATCTGGACTATAACATCTTTCGTGGTCTGGCATTCGCCTCCGGCAATCCTATTTACGGCTTGATCCTGAACGGCATGAAAGGGTTATACACCCGCATTGGTCGCCACTATTTCGCCAATCCGGAAGCGCGCAGTCTGGCACTGGGTTTCTATCATAAATTATCGTCGTTATGCGAGCAGGGCGCGCACGACCAGGTGTATGAAACGGTGCGACGTTACGGGCATGACAGCGGCGAGATTTGGCATCGGATGCAGAAAAATCTGCCCGGCGATTTAGCGATTCAGGGACGATAATCCCGCGATGCCCGGTAAGCGCAAACACTACCGGGCAGCATCTCGATTACAGCATGTTCATGCGCGGCGGACAACGCTCCAGCAGTTCTACGCTGCCATCCTCATTTTGTTGCTCCAGCATCACATCAAAGCCCCATAACCGATGCACATGTTTCAGCACCTCTTTGCGGCCTTTATCCAGCGGTGCGCGGTTATGCGGGATATAACGCAACGTCAGCGATCTGTCGCCGCGTAAATCCACATTCCAGACCTGAATATTCGGCTCCAGGTTGCTCAGGTTATACTGTGACGACAGTTTTGATCGAATCTCCCGATAACCTTCTTCGTTATGAATGGCGGAGATCTCCAGATAATTATGCCTGTCATCATCAAGTACCGTGAAGAAACGGAAATCACGCATCACTTTTGGCGACAGGAACTGACTGATAAAGCTTTCATCTTTAAAATCGCGCATGGCGAAGTGCAGCGTTTCCAGCCAGTCGGAACCGGCAATATCCGGAAACCAGTATTTATCTTCATCCGTGGACGACTGACAAATACGTTTGATATCCTGGAACATGGCAAAGCCGAGCGCATAGGGGTTAATTCCGCTATACCAGGGGCTATTATAGGGCGGCTGAAATACGACATTGGTATGGCTGTGTAAAAACTCCAGCATAAAGCGTTCCGTCACTTTGCCTTCATCATACAGATGGTTCAGGATGGTGTAGTGCCAGAAGGTCGCCCAGCCCTCGTTCATGACCTGCGTCTGTTTCTGCGGATAAAAATACTGGCTGACTTTACGCACGATGCGCAGAATTTCGCGCTGCCACGGCTCGAGCAACGGGGCGTTTTTCTCCATAAAATAGAGCAGGTTTTCCTGCGGTTCAGCGGGAAAGCGGCGTGCTTCGGCGACAGTTTTTTCTTCCTCGCGTTTTGGCAGCGTGCGCCACAGCATATTCACCTGGCTTTGTAGATACTCTTCCCGGCTTTTTTGTCGCGCTTTCTCTTCCTGCAACGAGATTTTCTGCGGGCGCTTATAGCGATCGACGCCGTAATTCATCAGCGCGTGGCAGGAGTCGAGCAGTTTTTCTACTTCATCCACTCCGTAGCGTTCTTCACAGCGGGTAATGTAATTCCGGGCGAAAATCAGGTAGTCGACGATAGAGCTGGCATCCGTCCAGCTCCGGAAGAGATAATTATTTTTAAAAAAGGAGTTGTGGCCGTAACAGGCGTGCGCCATGACCAGCGCTTGCATGGTGATGGTGTTCTCTTCCATCAGGTAGGCAATGCAGGGATTAGAGTTGATCACAATTTCATAAGCCAGTCCTTGTTGACCATGCTTATACAGACGTTCCGTCTCAATGAACTTTTTGCCAAACGACCAGTGCGGATAGTTGATCGGCATCCCGACGCTGGAGTAGGCGTCCATCATCTGTTCGGAAGTGATGACTTCAATTTGGTGCGGGTAAGTATCCAGTTGGTAGAGCTTCGCCACGCGGTCTATCTCTGCCAGATAGACATCCAGCAGATCAAATGTCCAGTCGGGTCCATCGCTCAAACGTGTGGTGTCCTTGTTCATGGAATCAATCGTTGCCATTCGCGCACCCTCATTGTTGGCGACGCTCTCTGTATGGAGCGCCTCCTTTCAAGCATAGAACACCATGTTAAAAAACGACTTGATCGTGAAAACTTTTCTTTGCGATTTCCTCCACATTGAACGGCAAAAAATCGGGTATTGGCATCATTTTATGCTGTATAGCCATGCCGCGTAGCAGGAGATCCCAAACCAGTGGGATCGCTTGTCTTTAGGGTATATGTGAAGCACGTCACCATAAAAAAGTCATATGTTGAATAATATTTTCATCTGGGTTATCAAGATGTAATCAGAAGATTGTTCTTTTACTATTAACGGAGTGGCTATGCTAGTTGTCATCCTGGGGAGTGGCGTAGTTGGCGTGACCAGCGCCTGGTACTTGAGTCAGGCGGGGCATGATGTCACCGTCATCGATCGCGAATCCGGCCCGGCGCAAGAAACCAGCGCGGCGAATGCCGGACAAATTTCACCGGGATATGCGGCGCCCTGGGCGGCCCCTGGCGTACCGCTGAAGGCGATAAAATGGATGTTCCAGCGCCATGCGCCGCTGGCGGTGCGTCTGGATGGCACCCCATTTCAACTGAAGTGGATGTGGCAAATGCTGCGTAACTGCGATACCCGGCATTATATGGAAAATAAAGGCCGCATGGTGCGCCTGGCGGAATATAGTCGCGACTGTCTGAAAACGCTACGCGCCGCGACCGGTATCGAATATGAAGGCCGCCAGGGGGGAACGCTACAACTCTTCCGCACCGCGCAACAGTATGAGAACGCCACCCGTGATATCGCCGTGCTGGAAGATGCCGGGGTGCCGTATCAGCTCCTGGAATCCAGCCGACTGGCGGAAGTTGAACCCGCTCTGGCTGAGGTTGCGCATAAATTAACCGGCGGACTGCGCTTACCGAATGATGAAACCGGGGACTGTCAGCTCTTTACCCAGCGTCTGGCGCGCATGGCGGAGCAGGCGGGCGTAACCTTTCGCTTTAATACTCCCGTGGAAAAATTACTGTACGAAAATGATCAGATTTACGGCGTGAAATGCGCCGATGAGATCATTAAAGCAGATGCGTATGTTATGGCGTTTGGATCGTATTCGACGGCGATGCTTAAAGGCATTGTTGATATCCCGGTGTATCCGCTGAAAGGCTATTCATTAACCATCCCAATCGTCGAGCCAGACGGCGCGCCGGTATCGACGATTCTTGATGAAACCTACAAAATCGCTATTACGCGTTTTGATAAGCGTATTCGCGTGGGGGGAATGGCGGAAATCGTGGGCTTTAATACCGACTTACTGCAACCGCGCCGCGAGACGCTGGAGATGGTTGTGCGCGATCTCTTTCCGCGCGGCGGTCATATTGAGCAGGCCACATTCTGGACCGGCCTGCGCCCCATGACGCCGGACGGCACGCCGGTAGTAGGACGCACCCGTTATAAAAATCTGTGGCTTAATACTGGACACGGCACCTTAGGCTGGACGATGGCCTGCGGTTCAGGCCAGTTGTTAAGCGATATCTTGTCGGGTCGCACGCCAGCGATATCCTACGACGATCTGAGCGTGGCGCGATACCGTTCCGATTTTACGCCCCCCCCCCCGCAACGTTTGCATAGCGCGCATAACTGATAAAGGAAGTGAAATGACCCGCCCTATACAGGCCAGCCTTGATTTACAGGTAATGAAACAAAATTTGGCTATTGTGCGCCGGGCGGCCCCAGAGGCGCGCGTCTGGTCGGTAGTGAAAGCCAACGCCTACGGCCACGGTATTGAACGCGTCTGGAGCGCGCTGGGCGCCACAGATGGTTTCGCTATGCTCAACCTTGAAGAGGCGATTACCCTGCGTGAGCGCGGGTGGAAAGGGCCGATATTGATGCTGGAGGGGTTTTTCCATGCGCAAGACCTGGAGGCGTATGACACTTATCGGCTGACCACCTGCATCCACAGTAACTGGCAGTTGAAAGCGCTGCAAAATGCGCGGCTTAACGCGCCGCTGGATATCTATGTCAAAGTCAACAGCGGCATGAACCGACTCGGTTTTCAGCCTGAGCGGGCGCAGACCGTCTGGCAGCAATTGCGGGCAATGCGCAATGTCGGTGAAATGACCCTGATGTCACATTTCGCTCAGGCCGATCATCCGGAAGGTATCGGGGAGGCGATGAGGCGTATTGCGCTGGCGACGGAAGGCCTTCAATGTTCATACTCGTTATCAAATTCGGCAGCGACGCTGTGGCATCCCCAGGCGCATTATGACTGGGTCAGGCCGGGCATTATTTTGTACGGCGCGTCGCCGTCAGGACAGTGGCGGGATATTGCCGATACCGGACTAAAACCTGTGATGACGCTGAGTAGCGAAATTATTGGCGTGCAGACGCTGAGCGCGGGTGAAAGGGTAGGCTATGGCGGAGGGTATTCTGTGACTCAGGAACAACGCATTGGCATCGTCGCGGCGGGTTATGCCGATGGCTATCCACGCCATGCGCCGACCGGGACGCCTGTGCTGGTGGACGGTATCCGTACCAGAACAGTAGGCACCGTTTCAATGGATATGCTGGCGGTGGATTTGACGCCGTGTCCGCAGGCGGGAATCGGCACGCCGGTTGAATTATGGGGCAAAGAAATTAAGGTCGATGATGTCGCCTCTGCGGCAGGCACGCTGGGCTATGAGCTACTGTGCGCCGTAGCGCCGCGCGTGCCATTTGTGACAACGTAACCTAACTCAGACTAAGGCGTCGACCGGTCCACCTGGGGGCGGGTCGACGTTGCCAGGCGACCTTATTCTGCTCCGTCTTCGGCGACGCGTACCCCAATCTTGCGTACCACGTTATCTTCTTTTTCAGCTACCGTCCAAATCATGCCGCCAAACTCCACCTGATCGCCGACGACCGGCGCAGCGCCCAGCAGCTGCTGTATGATTTCACCCAGAGTTTGTTGTTTATCCCGGTATTCCGTTCCTTCTTTCAGCCCGTAGATAAGCGCCACGTCGGCGAATTTCGCATTCGCTTCGAGGATAAAATCGCCAAAGAAACGCTGATCTAACGAAACCGGCGGCGACTGGCTAAACAATTTGCCCAGCGCTGGCAGATCGCGCTCCCGGCCAATCACGCAGAGTACGTCGCCTTCCTGCAGGCGAGTGCTACCCGTGGGGTGAAACAGTTCATTATTGCGAAATAGCGCGGCAATGCGGGTTTCGTTCGGCATATGCAGGTCGCGCAACGCCGCGCCGACGCACCATTTGTCGGCGCTCAACTGATAAATGAATTGCTCCCACGGATTATCAGGATGGATGTCAAGCCCCACGCGCGATACTGGCCAGCCAACCGGAGGCACGACCACTTTAGCTCTCTTCGCCGCCCATGACAGCGATGTTCCCTGCAGGAGCAGCGACACCAGTACCACAAAGAAAGCGACATTAAAGAACAGGCGAGCGTTTTCAAGCCCGGCCATCATCGGGAAAACGGCGAGAATAATCGGCACCGCGCCGCGCAGTCCGACCCAACTGATGAAAATGCGCTCCCGAAGATTGAAGCCGCGAAATGGCAGCAGGCCGGTAAACACCGACAGTGGGCGGGCGAAGAAAATCATCCAGATAGAGAGAATAAGCGCAGGGACGGCAATCGGCCACAGATCGGAAGGCGTCACCAACAGCCCCAGGACCAGGAACATCGCGATCTGCGCCAGCCAGGCCAGTCCGTCAAAGTTTTGCAGGATGCCGTAACGGTTGCGAATCGGGCGGTTTCCTAACAGGAATCCGCACAAATAGACCGCGAGAATGCCGCTGCCTTCAAGCGCGGTCGTCAAAGCAAAAATCAGAATACCGCCGCTGAGCGCCAGCATCGGATACAGGCCGCTGGGCAGAGAAATACGGTTGATCATCTGCTGTAGCAGGTAACCGCCGCCCAGGCCAAAAACAATACCGAGACCGAACTGTTGGATAATATGGACGGCAAACATCCAGTCCAGGCCGGTTTCATGCTTCTGGATCATCTCAATTAATGTAATGGTCAGAAAAACGGCCATCGGGTCGTTACTTCCCGATTCGATCTCCAGCGTGGAGCCTACACGTTCGTTTAGCCCTTTGCCGCCAAGCAGAGAAAAGACCGCTGCGGCGTCAGTGGAACCGACTATCGCGCCGATAAGCAGACCTTCGATAAGATCCAGATGAAACAGCCAGGCGGCCATCATACCTGTTAACCCCGACGTGATTAGTACGCCGAGCGTCGCCAGCGACAGCGCGGGGCCCAGCGCTACCCGGAAAGAGCTGGCCTGGGTGCGCATGCCGCCATCGAGTAAAATAATCGCCAGCGCCAGGTTACTGACCATATAAGCGAAAGGATAATTATCGAAAGGAATACCGCCAATGCCATCCACACCCGCTAACATCCCAATGGCGAGAAAAATGACCAGAATCGGGATACCCAGTCGCGATGAGAATGAACTTAACAGGATACTGCTGGTTACAAGGATGGAACCTAAAATAAATAGACTAATAATTGTTGCAGCATCCAACGTTTTATATCTCCTGACTCACACGACTTCGTATTATTTAACATTAACATAATAACGGCCAGGGCAGCGTTTTACTTAGCCTGTCGGGGACTTTTTTTACAATTGCAGCGTAGGATGACCAGATAAAGTGAGTTGAGTCCCCTGGCGCGTATTTTTAAGCGTCGCGTTTGCCCCGATAGGGAGCGTTACCGTACGCTGTTCATGCCCGAAGTCGAGACCGGTAATCAGCGGAACGGACAGACGGGAACGTAAAAACGCGTAGACGCTCTCCAGAGAATAGCCGGCGTCATACTCGTTGGGCGCCGCGCCGCTAAAGCTGCCGAGAACGATGGCGCTCTGGCGGTTTAAAATTCCGGCGTACTCCAGTTGCAAAAGCATACGCTCCACCCGGAAAGGATGCTCATTGACATCTTCCAGCACTAAAATTCCTTTATCGATAGTCGGCATCCAGGGCGTACCGATAAGGGAAATCAACATCGCCAGATTTCCGCCCCATAAGGTGCCCTGTGCGTCGCACTGAGGGCCGTCACCTTGCCACTCTACGGTAAATTGCGCCTTGCGTAGCGCCAGCCAGAAATGTTGCTCGGTGAACGTATTCAGCGTTTCGGCGCCAAAATTTGCCGCCAGCATAGGACCGCTAAAGGTGATGACATTGGCCTGCGCCAGGAGTCCAGCCTGAATCGCCGTAAAATCGCTATGACCGCAAATCAGTAAGGGATCGCGCTGTTGCCGGGAGGCGAGCGCCTGCCAGTCGATACGATCCAACAAGCGGCTGGCGCCATAGCCGCCGCGAACCGGCATGACGATTGTATCCGGCGACGTTAGCGAGGCCAGCGAATTAACATCGGCCAACCGTTCCGCGTCCGTACCGGCAAAACGCTGAAAGCGGCGACGAATCACCTCGTCATTCTCCACCTGATGACCCGCGTCAGTCAGGCGCTGAACGCCGCGTAACGCGGCCTGTTGGTTAATACAGTAGCCCGAGGGGGCGATTAAATGAAACAGAGACATGGTAATTCCTTGCTGACAATAGAATGCAAATGTATATCATGCCGCATATATTAGGCGATGTCCCTCGTTGTGCGACGTTTCTGGATGCGCACCAGGGATGCAACCTAAGTGCCTGGCCGGGGCGGTATGACCTCTTCGACAGATAAGTTACGGCTATAAGGATAGATGACGTGAAATTAAGATGGTTTGCTTTTTTGGTAGTAATACTGGCTGGCTGTAGCTCAAAACAGGATTACAGGAATCCGCCGTGGAATGCCGAAGTGCCTGTAAAGCGTGCGATGCAGTGGATGCCCATCAGTGAAAAAGCCGGGGCGGCATGGGGGGTTGATCCGCATTTAATCACCGCGATTATCGCCATTGAATCCGGCGGCAACCCTAACGCGGTCAGTAAATCCAATGCGATTGGCCTGATGCAGTTAAAGGCATCGACCTCCGGGCGCGACGTTTACCGTCGCATGGGCTGGCGTGGCGAACCGACCACCAGCGAGCTGAAAAACCCTGAGCGTAACATCTCAATGGGCGCGGCGTATCTGAGCATTCTGGAAAATGGGCCGCTGGCCGGCATCAAAGATCCGCAGGTGATGCAATATGCGCTGGTCGTCTCTTATGCTAACGGCGCAGGCGCGTTATTGCGTACTTTTTCATCCGACAGGAAGAAGGCGATAGAAAAAATTAACGATCTGGATGCGGACGAGTTTTTTGAGCATGTTGTTGATAATCATCCCGCGCCGCAGGCGCCGCGCTATATCTGGAAGCTTCAGCAGGCGCTGGACGCCATGTAGTTTAGCGTGAAGATTATTCTCGCACTTTATTCGCTCTTTCTCGGGCCTCGCGCTCAAGCGAAAAAATAATCCGCTGCAACTCCCGCTCCACCGCCGGGCTAACGTTAAGGAAACGAAAGCTCAGGCGGGGAGTGGTGATCGTTTCATTTTTCCCATCAATCACCTTACGCTCGCTGATGGCGATAAGCTGGGCGTCAACGTGAAAAATACCCCATTGCCCCATGTTCAGTTCAACCTGCGAAAAGCGCGCGCCTTCGATTAGTCCGTCGGGGATGGCGGATTCCAGTAGCGCGCCCATGCCGCCCAGGGAAAGATCAAACAGGCGAAAACGTAACGTACGGGTGTCCGGTAGCGTGGTGACGCCGTAATAAGGCGGATACAGCGGCGCGCCAATACGAAAATACTCCCGGCGCTGGACAAACCACAGTGACGACGGCAGGGGCGTGATAAAGGCCGGCAGCCGCTGATATTCGCCTGTAACGAGTTGCGGCAACGTGAACTCGACTTTTGCGCCCTGCGTTTCTGCGATAATGGCTACCTGCCCGGCGCGTAATACGGCGCTATTTTCATATTCCTGGCTGCCGTAATCCACGATGAGTTTTTCCGGGTCTACCGCCAAAATTTTACTGATGAATTGACCATTCGCCCATGAAATACGCAGTGGAACCTGATTTTTATTTAAATCCCGTAGCACGCCTAATATCGCTAATGGATTTTTTTTCAGGAACTGCTCATTGTAACCACTCACACGAAATAACCCCTGATACGCAGACTATCGTTGGGTTATCGGCATCGGTAGAAAGAACTTAATAGCGATAAATAAATTTTTATGTCCGCGAGATAAATCAGTGTTCAGAAATGCGACGCTCGACTTTGCCTATACTTAAAACGTTTTTACTGGAAAGAGGGTTTGCAAATGGGAATTATCGCCTGGATTATTTTTGGTTTGATTGCCGGCGTTATCGCCAAATTGCTTATGCCGGGGCGCGATGGCGGGGGATTTATCCTGACCTGTATTCTCGGTATCGTCGGGGCGGTCGTTGGCGGATGGCTGGCGACGATGTTTGGTATTGGCGGCAGTATCAGCGGCTTCAATCTGCACAGTTTCCTGGTCGCCGTGGTGGGCGCGATCGTGGTGCTGGTGATTTTCCGCCTTCTGCGCCGCGGCTAACCGCTGCAAAACGTGTAAGCGTTGACCCGGTCAGCGCCGGGTCAACCTACTATAAACACGCGTTACTGCGTCGCTGCAGACGGCGTTTTTGTCGGCGTTGCGCTTAACGATGCCGGACGAGTAGACGGTACGCTATCGCACGGTTTTTCCTGCGGACAAATCAGATCGAGCATTTTCAGCGTCACGCCGTTGGTCCAGCCAAAGCCGTCCTGAAGGGGATATTCGCCGCCGCCACCGCCGGTTCCGGTACTGCTGACGTCATATTTTTCGACCAGTTTTTTCTCGCGATCGTAGGTGTGCTGCACATTGGTTAAAAAGCGCCAGGTGACTTCCATTGCCACGTCATCCTGCCCATAATTTTGCAATCCTTCGGCAGCGACCCATTGTAACGGCGCCCAGCCGTTTGGCGCATCCCATTGCTGTTCGCTTTTAACCGAGGTGGTAGCCAGCCCGCCAGGCTGTAGCAGATGCGCCTGGGCCGCCGCCGCCACTTTCGCGGCGCGATCTTTCGCGGCGGCGTTTACATAGAGCGGGAACAGCGCGGCAGCGGTGAGTTGGTCACGGATTTTATTGTTCTTCAGATCGTAGTCGGCATACCAACCCTCTTTGTTATTCCACAGATGCATTTCAATGGCTTTTTGCCGCGCGTTGGCCAGCGCGTCATATTGCGAGGCTTTGGCCCGATCGCCCGCCGCAGCGCTGGCGCGGGCAAGGGTTTTCTCCAGCTGATACAGCAGAGCGTTAAGATCGACAGGGACAATCGTGGTGGTACGGATGGTACTGAGCTGCTGCGGATTATCCATCCAGCGGGAACTGAAATCCCAGCCGGAGGCGGCGGCAGATCGGAGGTCTCGATAGATCTCCGTTGCCGGGCGGTTGGGGTTGCTTTTGGCGGTAGCGATATCTTCAACCCAGGATTCAGGGCGGGGCGTATCCCGATCGTCCCAGTAGCGGTTGAGAACGCTACCGTCTTCCAGTTTGACGACGCGTTGGTTTTGTTGCCCTGGCTGCAATGTCTCAACGCCCTCCATCCAGTAGGCGTACTCTTTTTGCAGTTGCGGCAGGTATTCTTTCAGCGCATCGTCACCTTCATGTTGCGCCAGTAACTCAACCATAAACGCAAAGAAAGGCGGCTGCGAACGACTCAGGTAGTAGGTACGGTTGCCGTTAGGAATATGCCCCCAGGCGTCAATTTCGTAACCAAAGTTCGCCACCATATCCGCCACCTTATCCCAGTGCCCGCTTTCCGCCAGCCCCAGCATCGTAAAATAGCTGTCCCAGTAGTAAATCTCTCTGAATCGTCCACCTGGCACGACATAGGATTCAGGCAACGGCAAGAGCGAGTCCCACTTTTCGACGTTTTTAGTTGAACGGGTCAGCACCGGCCACAGGCCATCAATATGTTCACGCAATGACTGCCCGGCAGGCGGGACATATTTTTCACCCGCTTTCGGCAGGGTGAAGTTAACATCAACAAAATGACGCAAATCGAAGCCGGACTGGTTCCGCTGCATACGATAATCCGCAAGAATCATGAGCGGATCGCTATTAGGTATAGCGTCAGCAAAGGTTTTCTGATCGGGGAAGAGTTTTGCATTCTGGACATCATTAAAGAGCGGGCCAAGCAAAATATCCGGCGGCTGCGGAGTTTCAGTGTCGGAAGACGGGTCTGCGGCAGTCGCCGAAAACGATGCAAACGTCAGCAGCGTCCCTGCCAGCGCCAGTTTTATGGCTTTCTGCAGTAGAACAGAACGGCGAATCTCTGGGGGTATCATCAAGTTATCTCCTTAGCGGTGAGCCAAAGCCAACGGCATTTACCATGACAAAACCTTAGTCTACGATGACCAGATACGCGTGATTGAACCGCTATTTTGCGAACAAACAGACATTTTATTGAGACAGAATTTATCGGCGCGCGCGTGGAAAACGGGGTATACAGACAAAAAATCCACGCCGGGACGTGGATTTTAGCGCAATAACTTGTAGCCTTAACCCGGATAGATACCGCGATCTTTACGGGCCAACAGAATGCGCTCACAGGCGACAATATAGGCTGCGGTGCGCAGAGAACAGGATTTCTCAGCCGCTTTCTCCCAGACATGGACGATCGCGTCGGTCATGATTTTGTCCATGCGAGCGTTGATTTCCTCTTCGCTCCAGAAGAAGCTGGCCATATCTTGTACCCATTCGAAGTAGCTGACGGTTACGCCGCCTGCGTTACAGACCACGTCAGGCACCACAAGGATACCACGGCTGGCCAGAACATCATCAGCATCCGGATAGGTCGGGCCGTTAGCCCCTTCCAGCACCAGCTTACACGTCAGGGCTTCCGCGCGCTGACGAGTTATCTGGCCTTCAAGCGCCGCCGGGATCAGAATATCCATCTCCAGACGCCAGAACGCATCGCTGGCGATAGTTTCCGCGCCCGGGAAACCGGCTATCTGTTTGTGTTCTGTCTGCCATGCCGTGAGCGCCTTCATGTCAATACCGGTGGCGTTAAACAGCGTCGCGGTATGATCCTGAATCGCCACGACACGGGCGCCAGCGCCTGCAAACAGACGCGCGGCTTCGCTGCCGACGTTACCAAAACCCTGAACCGCAACGCGAGTGCCTTCAACGGCGATATTCGCCCGACGCGCGGCTTCCAGCCCGCTGACGAAAACGCCGCGCCCCGTCGCCTTTTCACGACCCAGCGAACCGCCAAGATGGATAGGCTTACCGGTGACGACGCCAGTGACCGTCGTGCCATGATTCATGGAATACGTATCCATCATCCAGGCCATCACTTTACCGTTGGTGCCGACATCCGGCGCAGGAATATCTTTCTGCGGCCCGATGATAATGCCGATCTCGCTGGTATAGCGGCGGGTCAAACGCTCCAGTTCACCTTCCGACAGCGAGAACGGATCGACGCGGATGCCGCCTTTGGCGCCGCCGTACGGCAGATTCAGCGCGGCACATTTGATGGTCATCCATGCTGACAGGGCCATCACTTCATTGAGATCAACGTCAGGATGGTAGCGAACACCGCCTTTACCCGGACCTCGGGAGAGGTTGTGCTGCACGCGATATCCTTCGAAATGACGAATAGTGCCATCATCCATTTGTACCGGAATATCGACGATCAGAGCGCGTTTTGGGTGGCGCAGAGTATCCACCCAGGGGGATAACTCGCCCAGATAAGGGGCCACACGCTCGATTTGTTGCAGGTAGGTATTCCAGGCAGATGTGCTGCTATCTGAAGCGTAAGATAACTTATCCATGATAAACCTTAGTGATAAAAGTAATATGTTCTTTAATTGACCGTGGTACATAGTAGATCACACCATGTAGCGATAAATTTAACACTTTTTTAAACAATTAACTCAGATCAAAAATGGCAGGCAGTTGGATTTTCGTTATGTTTTTGGATGAGAAGTGGTTAACTATCCGTTATAAGAGGTGATATATCGCTAATTATGCAATTATTTGCTTAAATATGCGAAACATGTGCAAGGCGGCTATTTGTCATAATTATGACGCACCTCTAAAAGTAAACGTTATGATAACGACATGTATCAATGTTATGTCGTCCTGTCGGCGGGGAAACGTCTTCGCCAGGCGCGTAAAAAGATAAAAATAACCGGAGTCAGACGGCGCTGGCCCCGGTTTACCTCTTTATTGTTGACGCGACTCAAGCCATACCAGAGCCAGTGTCGACAGTGAGCACATCAGCAGAATGCCGACAAACCACAGTAAATACCACATCGCTCCCGCTCCCTAATAAAGTTCATGATCGTTGCGGCGGAGGGTCTCCAGGTTGATACGCCCCAACATTTTGTAATAGCTCCATAGCGTATAGAGCAGTACGATCGGCAGAAAAATCAGCACAATCACCAGCATGATTTCGAGCGTCATCTGGCTGGAGGTGCTGTCCCACACCGTCAGGCTGGAGAGAGGACTAACACTCGACGGCATCACAAAAGGAAATAGCGTTATGCCGGCGGTAAAGATGACGCAGGCCTGGGTCAGGGAAGCGAACAGAAATCCACGAATAGTCTGACCGCGAAGGCAGGCATAGAAAGCCAGAATCGGCAGGATCATACCGAGCAACGGGATGATGAGCAGTAGCGGCGAGCGTATAAAGTGGTTCATCCATGCGCCAGGGAGTATCGCCACGCCTTTTAAGAGCGGATTGGAAGGGCCGTTGGCATCCTGCGTGAGTAAGACAAAGCCATCAACGCCGGCCCACAGCCAGTAACCGGCCAGCAGGAAGCAGATCACGATCAGCAGCGCGCTGTGGCGGGTGGCCGACAGAGCCCGTTGACGAATAACGCCCTCCGTTTTCAACTGTAACCAGACGCCTCCTTGCATAATCACCAACGACAGACTCAATAATCCACACAGTAGGGCAAAGGGCGAGAGTAACTGCCAGAAGGTGCCAAAATAGTCAACATGAAGCTGCGGCGTGAAGGCAAACGGCACGCCTAAAAACAGGTTGCCGAACGCGATGCCGAATACAACGGGGGGCACCAGGCTGCCGATAACCAGACCGGTATCCCACAGCGCGCGCCAGCGGGCATTGGCGATTTTACCCCGATAATCAAAGGCCAGCGGGCGAAAGAAGAGGGCACACAGCACCAGGATCATCGCCACATAAAAACCGGAAAACGCGGCGGCATAGACCCGTGGCCAGGCGGCGAATAATGCCCCGCCCGCGAGGATCAACCATACCTGGTTTCCTTCCCAGTGGGCGCCGACGCTATTGATCAATACCCGGCGTTCGTCATCGTTGCGCGCTATCAGCGGGAGCAGGCAACCGACACCCATATCAAACCCGTCAGTTACCATAAATGCCACCAGGATGACGCCGATCAGCAGCCACCAAATGAACCGCAACGTTTCATAATCCAACATGATTGTCTCCTTTATCCCTGTTGTTGCGCTTGTTGTTGATGTTGCATGGCGCTTGGCCCAAGACGCGCGTACTTCTGCATCAGATAGACTTCCGCGATTAAAAACAGGGTGTAAAGTCCGAGGATAAGCCCCATTGAGAAGGCCAACTGGCCCGGCGTCAGCGCGGAGTGAGCGTACCAGGTCGGCAGAATGTCCTGAATCGCCCAGGGCTGACGGCCAAACTCCGTCATAAACCAACCGGCTTCAATGGCAATCCACGGTAACGGCAGGCTCCACAGCGTCATACGCAATACCCAGCGATGCTGGTCGATACGCATTCGCAGCGTCTGTATCAACGCAATCAACATCACCACTAACAGCAGCGAACCGCAGCCGACCATAATACGGAAACTCCAGAACACCGGCGCCACCTGAGGAATAGCGCCACGCTGGGCCGCACGATACTGCTCCGGCGTCACATGGTTCATATCCGGGGCATATTTCGCCAGCAGAATGCCGTACCCCAGATCGCCCTCAACGGCGTGAAACGCATTCAGTACCTGCGGCGAGCGATTGCCTTGCGCTATCTCCTGCATGAGTAACCAGGCCTCCCGGCCACGCTTCAGGCGCGGCAGAGCGTCGTCCATCAGGTTTTTTAACCCCGGAACCGGCGTATCCAGCGAATGGGTGGCCAGAATACCCAGCAGAGCAGGGATCTTCACGGCAAATGCATTACGCTCCTGTTCCTGCTGCGGCCAGGCAATCAGATGAAACGGCGCGGGCGCGGGTTCGGTTTGCCATTCGCCTTCCATCGCCGCCAGTTTCACCGGCTGAATTCGGGCGACCTCGTAGGCCGAACTGTCCCCCAGTTGCAGGGTTCCCAGAATGGCCAGGGTGCCGAATACTGAGCCGATAGCAAACGAGCGCAAGGCCACCTCACGCTCGCGGCCACGTAGCAGATACCAGGCGCTGATGGACATAATAAACATGGCGCCGGTGACATAACCGGACATGACGGTATGGACGAATTTCACCTGGCTCACCGGGTTAAAGACCAGATCGCTGAAGCTGCTCATTTCCATCCGTAACGTATCGATGTTGAAATGAGCGCCGGTAGGATACTGCATCCAGCCATTGGCATTCAGAATCCATAATGCTGAAATATTGGAGCCGAAGGCCACCAGCCAGGTGACCAGCAGGTGTTGGTATTTATTCAGCCGCTGCCAGCCGAAAAAGAACAGGCCGACAAAAGTGGATTCGAGAAAAAAGGCCAGTAACGCTTCCATCGCCAGCGGCGCGCCGAAAATATCGCCCACATAGTTGGAATAGAGCGACCAGTTAGTCCCGAACTGAAACTCCATGGTCAGGCCGGTAGCCACACCGAGAGCAAAATTGATCCCGAAGAGCTTGCCCCAGAAACGCGTCATATCGCGGTAGACGGTTTTCCCCGTCACCACATAGATCGTCTCCATGACGGCCAGCAAAAAAATCAGCCCAAGCGTAAGAGGAACAAATAAAAAGTGATACAGCGCGGTCAGCGCAAACTGCCAGCGCGATAAGTCAATGACATCCCACATGCTAACTCCTGTAGGCAGAAAGAGAGTAAAAAGCTAATCAGTACCGGACACCGGTGACGTTCCTGTTGAGAGCGTTAGCGCGTCTCCAGCCATCGGCAGACTTCATCTAGGCGCTGGCGCGAATCGGCCAGATCTTCCGGGGCCGCCAGTACCAGCTCCGGCAAAGGACAAATCTCATAGCTATCGAGTAACGGCCCTTTAAGCGCGTCCAGACAGCGCACATGCCAGAGATGGCGCAATGCTGTGGCGTTGATTTGACTTTCACCATACCCGGAGATGCGAATCTGAATATTCCCGTGTCCGCATAAACGCGCCAGAAAAAGGCGATCGGCCTCGCTGAGCGGCAGTTGGGTCAAATTGATGCTGTGAGGTTGCGACGCCGGATCGCGTACGTGCGCCAATAACTCATGGGCCAGCGGCAGTCCATTCATCAGGCCAGCGACAGGCGGAGGCAGCAGAGAGTCGTCAGGCAGCGTATCGGCAGTCGCCGCTTGCCACAATGTCAGGGGCGCGCTACCCGCTTCCAGACGATCCGTCAGCAGACGTCGGTTATGCAGATGGCGTACCCGCCACAGGCCGCAGAAGATGGTCTCCTGGATCTCGCTTTCACTCCCGTCCGGATGCTGAATGCGTACCGAGACTTCGCCTTCGCCCAATAGCGTATTGAGGAATGAGAGATCATCGGCATTCAGGGGAGATAACTCCCATCCCAGCACGTCGCCGACTTCCGGGATGCGCCGGGCAAGCTGACCTCGCAGATCGGTCAACAATGCCATCACCGCCGGGCTGTGAGCGCAGCGCTCCAGCGCCGCCATACTTGGGTCGCCATTGACCTGACAGGTGAGCGGTAAGGGATTCATCGAGAAACTAGCGTCATCAGGCTGCGTACCTGGCCCCAGCAGATGAAAAAAGGCGTTGCTCATTGTACTGTCTCCTGCGCTGCGGGAGTGTCAACCATCGAACGCATCAGCGTGAGCAGTTCAGCCCAGGGATGAATGCCGCTGAGCGCGCCGCGTAGCTCGCCGTCTGTAAAAACCAACGTCGCCGGAAACCGACGAACATTAAAGCGATCGCCGATAGCTTCGCTTTGTTCAAGGTCGGCCACCGCCACCTGCCAGTCAAACTGCGGGAACTCACGCAGGAGTTCGGCAATCATCACCGGGTTATCGCTGACTTCCGGCGTACGCCGCGGATCGCTACTTAACAGGATGACGCCATCTCCAACCCGTTTGATCCAGTCGTCTACCGTGGAAGCCTCTGCCGGTTGCCATCCACGGGTTAACAGGCGTTGCCATAGCGCAGAGAACGGGGTGTCATTCGCCACTTCTTTTGCCCTCCAGACGTGTCTGATACTGACGTATGCGCACTCCCTCATAATTTTCCATCGACAGGCATTTATAGTTCAGGCAGCGTGCGACCTCGTTTGCCTGCGGTACGATCCCCCAGGCGGCCAGTTGCGCCAGGGCGGCCTGTTCCGCCGCCGGTAGCTGGCTGCGAGCTATTTCGCTCAGGCTACCGCCATAGTCGTCCAGTTGCGCCGGTTGCAGACCGACCAGCGCTATGTGACAGGGCAGATGCCCGCGGATGTCGGCCAGCGCCAGAACTTCGGAAAAACTGTTTTGATGCAGACTCATTTTTTTGGCGCTGAGATACGCGGGGATTTTCTCGCCGGCATAGGTTCGCAGGCTGCCCGGCGCCAGGCCGTAATCGATCGCGTCAAGGAGCAGGAGATGGCTGGCTTGCTCTACATAACCTAACAGGTTTAGCCCTTGCGTACCGCCGTCCACAATTTCCACCTCTTCAGGCCAGTGATATCGGGCATACAAACGCTCCGCGACCCGGATACCGAATCCTTCATCGGCCCACAGCAGGTTTCCTAATCCCATCACCACTATGCGTTGCGCATTCATGAGGGCTCCTTGTCGTGCGGTTTGGGGAATTTATGGCTGCGATAGCCATTGATCATGGTGGAGATCACCGTATCGTCGGACATAATGTCTTCCCGGATAGCGAGGTAAACGTGCCCGACGATGAAGGCGGCGATCAGCCACATGCCCAGTCGGTGCCAGCTGTGAATATCGATGGAGTTGCCGCCGGTCCAGTAGAAAAATTCAACCACATAGCGGAACGGCGCAAAGATGGCGTACTGGCTATGCTCGCCAAACAGAGCGAAACCGGTGAGGATCATAAATACCGACAACAGGAAATAGCCGAACATCGCGGCCTGCGCGACAGGGTTATGTCCGATGTCGCTCCCCGGTTTTTTCTCCAGAAACAGATACCAGCGGACCACGGTGAAAGCGCCTTGCCACCAACTACGACGCCAGACCGGGACGATAAACAGCTCTCGTGAATAGCGGTTGCCGACACAGGCCCAATAAATTCGCCCCAGCAGTAACACGGTAAAGATCATCGCGGCGGCAAAGTGGATCAGCCGGATATAGCCCATGTAAAACAGATAGGTCGCCTCGCCACTCACAGACGGCAAGGGCCGGCCAATGAAGTAGCCTGTTACCATCAGTACCAACATGCAGGCCACCGTTAGCCAGTGCCACAGGCGTACCGGCGCTTCAAACACATAGTGGCTGACGGCAGTATCACGCGCCTCCCCGACGCGTGGAGATAGCTTTCCAGTCATCGTTCTTTTCCTTAACGCTTAGCGTACCTGGACGGCAATCAGTTCGCTGCCGTCGTCGCCGAGCACGTGGGTTGAGCAGGCGAGGCAGGGGTCGAAGCTGTGCAGCGTCCTCAGGATTTCTAACGGTTGGTCGGGAATCGCCATTTGCGTTCCCATCAATGCCGCTTCATAGGCGCCGATCTGTTTTTTAGGATCGCGCGGGCTGGCGTTCCAGGTGGTGGGAACCACGCACTGATAGAGTTCAATCTTCTGATCGCGGATTGACGCCCAGTGCCCCAACGCTCCGCGAGGCGCTTCGGTAAAACCGATGCCGCGGCAGTGCTGCGGCCAACTGGCCGGTTCCCATTTCTCGGTATTGGCGGTGGCCAGGTCGCCGTTTTTCAGGTTGGTCATAAGCCTGTCGAAAAAATACTGCAGCTTACCGACGGCCCATTGCGCTTCGTGCGCGCGGCATAAAATACGGCCAAGCGTAGACTGGATACCGGAGAGCGGCAGTTTAAGGGCGGACATCATGCGATCTACCGACTCTATAGTGGCGGCATCCCCTTTGTGGTACGCGATAAGCGTTCGGGCAAGCGGGCCGACTTCCATGGCATGACCCCGCCAGCGCGGCGCTTTAATCCAGGAGTAACGTTCCTGCTCGTTGAGCTGCTGGATATGCGTATCGCTGCCTTTGACATCACCCGGGTTGTACCAGGGATCGGTAATGCCGTCAAAAGGATGACGCCCCTGCCGATCGTCCGGATAACGGTACCAGGCGTGATCCACAAACTCCTGTATCTGCTGCGGATCGGCCAAATCTACCGGCATGACATTTTTAAAATCGCCATTGACCACCGCGCCGCCCGGCATTAACAGGCTTTGCTGGCTGAAGTCGTTGGCAATGTCCGGAAATGCGCCGTAGCTCAGCACGCATTTATCCGACAGACCGGTGCCAATTTGACTCCATGCTTTATTGAACTGGCCGATAGCCAGCGCGTCCGGAACCATCACGTTGTTAATGAAGTCGGCGGTGCGGGTGATGATCGACTGCACCAGGTTGAGGCGCTCCATATTGATAGCCCCGACCGCGCCGCTTTGATCGAGATTGATCGCGCACGGCATCCCGCCGACGATCCAGTTAGGATGGGGGTTCTTACCGCCAAATATGGTATGGATTTTGACGATCTCGCGCTGGAAGTCGAGGGCTTCAAGATAGTGGGCAAAACCCATCAGATTAGCCTCTGGCGACAATTTGTACTGTGGATGTCCCCAATAGCCGTTACGGAATATCCCAAGCTGGCCGCCATCGACAAATTTCTTCAATCGATTTTGTACGTCAAAGAAGTAGCCCGGCGATGACATCGGCCAGGCGGAAAGGCTTTGCGCCAACTGCGAGGTGGCGCGCGGATCGGCTTTCAGCGCATTCAGAACATCAATCCAGTCCATGCCGGCTAACTGATAAAAATGGACCAGATGATCGTGGCACCACAACGTAGCCAGCATGATGTTACGTATAATATTGGCGTTATCCGGTACCTGGATACCAATCGCATCTTCGATAGCGTACACCGACGCCAGAGCATGTACCCCGGTACAGACACCACAAATACGTTCAACAAACGCCCAGGCGTCACGCGGGTCACGGCCTTGCAGAATGATCTCCAGCCCGCGGAACATTGTGCCGCAGGAAACGGCATTGGTAATGACGTTTTGCTCATCAATGTTCACTTCGCAGCGCATATGCCCTTCGATGCGAGTAATCGGGTCCACGATCAGACGACGGCCGGCGTCGTTAACGGTATAACCCTGGGTTTGATACTGGTTACTCATGCCTGTTTATCCTCATTGTCCGGCTGTTGTTCGGCTTGCGCTAACTGTTGTTTGTGGCGTTTACGTTGGTTGAGCGCGCTGGCGATAGCGTGACCGCCAACGCCCGCCGCGACCACGCCCAGCGCGGTCAGCCCCACCGTATCGGCGGTTGAATGGGTACCCATCTGGGGAATATCCACCACGCGGCTATAAAACGAGCCGCGATCCCAGAAACCATTTTCTGAGCATCCCAGACATCCGTGACCGGACTGGATAGGAAAGGAGACTCCGTCATTCCAGCGTGTGGAGGAGCAGGCGTTATAGGTGGTTGGCCCTTTACAGCCCATCTTGTACAGGCAGTATCCCTTGCGGGCGGCGTCATCATCCCAGCTCTCGACAAATTCACCGGCGTCAAAATGGGCGCGGCGGTAGCATTTATCGTGGATACGCTGACCATAGAACATCAGTGGACGGCCCATGCGATCGAGTTCCGGCAGACGATCAAACGTCACCATATAGGTGATAATGGCGCTCATGACATCCGGGATTGGCGGACATCCAGGGACTTTCACGATCGGCTTGTCGGTGATCACTTTATCGATAGGCGTTGCCTGGGTCGGATTGGGGCGGGCGGCCTGGACGCAACCCCAGGAGGCGCAGTTTCCCCAGGCGATAATAGCGCTGGCGCCCGCGGCGGCTTTCTTCAGTTTTTCAATAAACGGGCGGCCGCCGCTGATACAGAACATTCCTTGCTCTCCTAACGGCGGATTGCCTTCCACCGCCAGAATGTATTTCCCGGCGTAGCGAGTGGTAATATCGTCAAAGACTTCTTCGGCCTGTGCGCCGGCGGCGGCCATCAGGGTGTCGTCATAATCAAGGGAAATCAGCGAGAGGATCACATCTTTGGCTAGCGGGTGCGAGGAACGGATAAAGGATTCGGTACAGCAGGTGCATTCCAGTCCATGAATCCAGACCACCGGAATCCGCGGTTTATTCTCCAGCGCCCAGGCGATCTTTGGCGTCATTCCGGCGCCCAGTCCCAGCGATGTGGCGGCAAGGCTACAGAATTTGAGAAAGCTGCGTCGGGTCACTCCCTTACGACGCATGGCTTGATAAAAGGTCTCCTCGTTATTCATAACGCGTATTTTTTCTCCTTTTTGCACCACGCTCCGCCAGGGGCATAAGGCGCTTTTGCGGGTCCGTTGACGTTCCGCCAGCAAGGTAAACCATTGTGTTACGCGCGAGCGCGGAAACGAGCCCGATTCACTTTGCACCGGCGTATATCGCCAGAAATAATGTGAAAAAAGCGTATCGGATTAACGATAAGAAACAATGTGAAGTGTGTGGGTATAGCTTATAGCGGTATATTTATACCCATTATCGGTTTTTCGGCGAAAGGGCTGTGGCGGGGAAGGGCGGTTGAGCTTGTTCCAGGATGAGGTTTTTAGCGAGTGACCTCGGGTAGATTTAGCCTGTTCTCGCCATTTCAGGGATGCGTAAGTTGATGCAAAAGGGGGGAGGATTTGATGTCATCGTTAAAAGAAGCATACTTCGCGATGATTTTTATATAAAATAGTGGTGCTGGTTTTAAAGGAATGCAAAAAAGAGACTGTTTGAAAGAGGGCGTCCCATGAAAAATAACATCAGATTTGACTTATCCGATTATTTGATTCATTTTTTTCGGGACGTTAATTTAGAGACCGGTAGCCATATTTATTTGCCTGAGCACTGTGGTTTTAATAATCAGCACCACGCATGTTTCATTGATGCTAAATATTTACTTCGATTATCTTTACGCAGTCATAAAATTTTCTCGTCCTGGTCATACCGAAATGGGCAACGAACCGTATATGGTGACTCCCCGGTGGTATGCTTTACAGATATGCCGATTGCAGCTTATTTAGAAACTGGTGTTCGCCGATTAGAACGAAATGAAAAAATCGGTTTATATGCAATCGTTTTACCTAAAGAGCAAATGTTTAATTATGGGGCAAGGCCAGTCATATATGGGTTGGATGAGCATAACAATGCTCGATGCTCGCAAGGCAGAAACGGGGAGCGTATTCTTGATGAAACGGCTCTTCCTTTGATTGAACAATATAGATATGTTACTTATGTTCCAGGTAAGATTGACTGGACACATGAACGCGAATGGCGTTGGCCATATCGTGGCGATATTAAAAGTTTCCTTAATCATATTAAAGAGTATGGTATTCCGGAAAACATTGAAAGTACCCCAGGGTTTGATTTTAGATCAAGCGAAATAAGTGGTGCGGGAATAATCGTCCCGTTTGCACAAGATATCCCTACCGTAGCTCACGATATTTTAACTTTAATTGACCGGGGTATCATTGGAAGAAATACTTTCAAATTCATTATAGCTGTAGAGAGTTTACAATCATGGACCCAGCTCTCGGAACCGGGGGCGTTACTGTCCTGTATTAATGACAATACTTTCGAATTTGAATCTTTTTTTGATTTATCTGCATCTAAAGTAAAAAATTATGCTGACTCTATCAATGATTATGTAAGTGAATTATATTCAAAAAAAGATTTTTTAAATGATAGTTATGCAATGGAATTTGGAAATGCCTGGGTCTGGATTCATGATAACCAATCCCAGGTGGTACGGGCGTTACTGCAGGCTGGAATGATCAAGGTTAATAAAGAAGGGCGGTACTTATTAGATGTTAATTTGGCTTCTGTTGATTGGCCATTAAGAAGAAAAGAGGCTTTCGCAAGTCATGTCGCGGGATGGCTCAAACATCGTTTTGATATCGAAGCGGGAAGGTATTCCGTTCGGGGAAAAGATGATTATGATGCGATCCCAAGTTATGAGACGCCGCTAAAGGACCAGCATCCTTTTTATAATCATACAGTGAATGTCGACTGGTAATTAAGAAAAGAACTTACTGTAAATAGACTCGTTTTAGTTCCATGCATTTTTGAGATCCCGGCCAGATTGACCCTGGCCCGATCTCTGACGAAAACTCTGAATCTTCGATGTTTCCAATTATGAATTTCTACACCAGTCTTTAAGTATCAATGCATTGTACCTGGTGCGCTGCTATAACTGTGTAAGAGGGATTGACGCTTAGAGCCTATCCCATTAGAGCTATTTTACTTGCCATTTTGGACCTGGGCAGTGCTCGCCAAAACGCGTTAGCGTTTTGAACGCCGCTAGCGGAGGCCCGAAGGGCGAGCGTAGCGAGTCAAACCTCACGTACTACGTGTACGCTCCGGTTTTTGCGCGCTGTCCGTGTCCAAACTGGCTGCGCCAATAACGCCTGGTGGGATAGGCTCTTAGTGTTAATGTACACCAAAGATCGATGTGTTTACCGCACTTGTGGCTTGGTATGCAGTATGTATAATTATTGTGTGAATGTTTTCATAAATTGATTTGTCTCTTCTTTGGCCTTTTCTATTGATTTATGTTTATATATTTTTGATTGGTATGTGTATTTTTCTAACGCAGGTAAGTACTTAGAGACGTCGTTACCTTTTTTGAAATCTATAGGCATATGAATACTCGCATATAATATATTTATCCTCTGCGATGGCGTTAGCTCAGAATAATTTATACCTTGTTCATAATAAGAAAGCATCACATCATTGCAGATCCTGTCTTTATACGACTGCCCTATGTATGCGATGATAAGTCCATATATAAGTAGCAATCCAAAAGCGACACCTGCTTTGTGGCTATGAAGAAAATTATATTGTAGCCCAACAAAAAAAAGCACTTTTCTAATTAAAACAAGAATAAATGGTAAGGAAAATAAAAAACAACCGAAGCACATAATCACTTCGCCTGAATTCTGAAACATTTTATACCTTCCTGATAAATACTGGGTTAATTATCTGGTTAATATTCGTTGTCTATTATTTCTTTTATAAAAATAGACGATTCATTGAAATTTTTTTTGAAACTGGAGTAATTGCTAAGTGTTTTCGGTATGCAAAAGATGACTCGCCCATTTTTTACTATGGCATAATATCTTGGATACATTAGCGCTTCTTCTTTTGTGTTTGGAACACCGTCATAGTCTATTTTTTCATCAATAGAGTCAAGTTGGCTAAATAAAAAGACTCTTTTCCTTAGCAAAGTATTATGAACAATAGCATTTTCATATATATCAAGTGACATTGTAAGACTCAATGCAGCAAATGAAAGTAATGCTATGATGGAAATTGTTAATATTGCTAATGACAAGCCTTCCTGGCAATATAAAATAAGAAAAAAGAGTGGGATTGCAGGGAGGTAAGTGACCAACGGGTAAAAACGATCGATTTTTAAATGTGATATGATATTCTGAGGAGATGTGACATGGTCCTGAACGCCCTTGTTAAAGATAATGCTGTAAAGCGTCAAACTATTGTCAATTTTATCTATTGCTTTAGCTTTTATTCTTTGTGTGAATATAAAAAACGTTATCAAAAAGGCAATAAATAAGAAAATGATTAAATTAGAAATAAAACTATCCACGGCATCATCCTGTATATCTACCGAAATTTCTATGGTCACTATTCTACTATTATTAATGAATGTCAATCTAAAATTGATGATGGTGCGTCCAGCCGGTTGGATTTGATCTAAAATAAAACTTTCGGTATTTCTCTATAGTCACAGAGCAAACAGGGTTGATTCTTTGTTAAAAAATCATCTCAATATTTTAATATGAATTCCTTCACGCGATTCTGGAGTATTACAGTCTACGATTTTAATGATTTTTTATTCATTCATTATACGTATTAAATTAATGGCAGTGCAATCGCAAATTATAATTAGTTTCAGAATTGCAAAATGATTATAATTTTGTAGTTCATGCAGTTGCCCTAAGAGCCCCGGTGGTGAGTGTAGGGGGGAACACCTGAACCAGATCTGAGGCTATGTACGATACTGTGATATGAGTTAACCCAAACAGGCCATACGGTATCTATACCTTTCTAAAAAGCTTTTCGCTGGTATAGAGTCAAAACCTTAGACGAAACAACATCCACACTATGGCCCTGGCAGTGCGGCATTGCGTATCGGTGAGCATAACGGGGCCTTGTTTATTTATTATACCGTTCTTGTATTTACTTAAAATGAAGATGGAAGAATGTTGTACTCATTTTTGACAGCATTGTTACGAGATGAGTTGAGACATTGTGAAATGAAAATCCACGCAATGGCGTGGATTTTATAGAGTTTTACCGTTGTTCTGAGATTCAATGAAACCTCATAAGACAACAAATGTTATTTAGACGTTGAACAGGAAGTTCATTATATCGCCATCTTTAACGATGTAATCTTTGCCTTCCGCTCGCATCTTACCGGCTTCTTTCGCGCCTTGTTCACCTTTATAGGTAATAAAGTCGTCAAAGGCGATAGTTTGGGCGCGGATAAAGCCTTTTTCGAAGTCGGTATGGATTTTACCTGCTGCCTGCGGCGCGGTTGCGCCAACCGGAATGGTCCATGCGCGAACTTCTTTCACCCCGGCGGTAAAGTAGGTCTGGAGGTTCAGCAGGCGATAACCTGCGCGAATAACGCGGTTCAGCCCCGGCTCTTCCAGACCCAGTTCAGCCATAAATTCGTCGCGCTCGTCATCATCCAGCTCAGCAATATCAGCTTCGACGGCGGCACACACTGGAACCACGACCGAACCTTCTTTCGCGGCGATTTCGCGAACCTGGTCCAGATACGGGTTATTTTCAAAACCGTCTTCATTGACGTTAGCGATATACATTGTCGGCTTCAGCGTCAGGAAGCTTAAATAACGGATAGCCGCTTTATCTTCGTCCGTCAGGTCCAGCGAACGCAGCATCCCCGCTTCGGCCAGGTGCGGCAGGCATTTTTCCAGCGCGGCCAGTTCCGCTTTGGCGTCTTTATCGCCGCCTTTGGCTTTCTTCTGTACGCGATGGATAGCGCGCTCGCAGGTATCGAGGTCAGCCAGAGCCAGTTCGGTATTGATAACATCAATATCTTCTGCCGGGTTTACTTTACCCGCCACATGGATGATATTGTCGTTCTCAAAGCAGCGAACCACGTGACCGATAGCTTCAGTTTCACGGATATTGGTCAGGAACTGGTTACCCAACCCTTCGCCTTTGGACGCGCCTTTTACCAGACCGGCGATATCCACGAACTCCATCGTAGTTGGTAGAATGCGTTGCGGTTTAACAATCTCAGCCAACTGGTCCAGACGCGGATCGGGCATCGGCACGACACCGGTATTCGGTTCGATAGTGCAGAACGGAAAGTTTGCCGCTTCAATACCGGCTTTTGTCAGCGCGTTGAACAGGGTGGATTTCCCGACGTTGGGCAGACCGACGATACCGCATTTGAATCCCATGATTTAACTCACCTTAATATCTTAATAATCAACCTGTTATAGAAAACAGATTGCAGAAATGGAAATAACTTCGCCTATTATACACGGCGTGCGGCAAAAATGCCGCACATCACTGGTTATTGCGCCTTAAAGGTATGCAAACGGCTTGTTGCTTTGGCCAGACCCTCTTTGAACCACAATTCCGTACAGCGCGCCGCTTCGTCAATGGCCTCATCAATTAATTTTTGTTCAGAAACAGGGGGTTTACCCAGCACGAAACCAACAACTTTATTTTTATCGCCTGGATGACCAATTCCAACGCGTAAGCGGTGAAAGTTGGGATTATTGCCCAGCTTGCTGATGATGTCTTTCAGACCATTGTGGCCGCCGTGGCCGCCGCCAAGTTTAAATTTCGCCACGCCCGGAGGGAGATCCAGCTCGTCGTGAGCGACCAGAATTTCGTCCGGCTGAATACGGTAAAAACTGGCCATTGCGCCAACTGCTTTACCACTGAGGTTCATGAACGTGGTGGGTACCAGCAGGCGAACATCTTCCCCTTCCAGCGTGATGCGTGAGGTATAGCCAAAGAATTTAGGCTCTTCACGCAACGGCGCGCGCAGGCGCTCCGCCAGTAAATCGACGTACCATGCGCCTGCATTGTGTCGCGTCGCGGCATATTCCGCACCGGGATTCGCCAGACCAACAATCAATTTAATTGCCACGTTTTTTGTCCTGAGTAGATCCATAACTGGCGCGTAGTTTACTGTCTGTCTGCCCGCTTGACAAAACACAGCGACACTCTGGAGTAAATTAAATAATTGCCAGCATTGATTATTAAAAATGTAAACTGTTCAGTGTGTTATTTGTAAAGTTTTGTTAAATGAAACTTTACATTTGTGATCGCAACCGCACTTACAAACGGAAGTGTTGTCTATACTTTACACATAAAGTTTAGGGGGATTTCCTAAAAACAACCCAAAAGTTCCGGAGGTGACATATGAAACGCAAAAACGCTTCGTTATTCGGTAACGTGCTGATGGGGTTGGGGCTGGTCGTGATGGTTGTCGGCGTGGGTTACTCTATTTTAAACCAACTGCCGCAGTTTAATTTGCCGCAATTTTTTGCGCATGGCGCAATACTGAGCATTTTTGTCGGGGCAGTTCTTTGGCTGGCGGGGGCTCGTGTAGGGGGGCATGAGCAGGTGAGCGACAAATATTGGTGGGTACGTCACTATGACAAACGTTGCCGCCGTAACGACAATCGTCGTCATAGCTAACCGGTTCAGGCCCGGTAAGCGTTATCGCCACCGGGCATTGTCCATTAACTGAGTAAATCCGCTAACGCCTCCGTCCTGTTCGGGAAGAAGGTCAGACGCCCAGGAATAGGTTTGATACCGGCACGCGCCATTGTGCGCAGCGGTTGGAACTCCAGATTACTGATACGCAATTCGCAACCCTCCGGCAGACGCTTCACAAAACGCTGAAAAGCATCAAGCCCGCCTGCATCCAGCACTGGTACTGCGTCCCATTTCAGAACGACGATACGTTTGCCCTTAATACGTGACTCAAGGTCAGTAAACAACCCTTCCGCCGCGGCGAAAAAGAGCGGACCGATAACACGCAGCACCAGCACATCTTCAGGCACATCGACATTGACCGGCGCAAGTCGAGTCATTCGCGCAATACGGCGCATAAACAGCAGGGAAGCAAGGACAATCCCCACGCTGATGGCGATGACCATATCAAACAGAACCGTTAATGACATGCACAGCAGCATAACGATAATGTCGTCTTTCGGCGCATGGCGTAACAGATCCACCACTTTATGGGCTTCACTCATATTCCATGCCACCATCAGCAGTAGCGCCGCCATCGCGGAAAGCGGCAGCCAGGAGAGTAGCGGGGCTAAGACCAGTAGCGCCAGAATAACCAGGATAGCGTGAATTACCGCTGAGACGGGAGAGGTCGCGCCAGCGCGGACGTTGGCGGCAGAGCGGGCAATCGCGGCGGTGGCGGTGATGCCGCCAAAGAACGGCGCGACCATATTCCCCAGCCCCTGGCCGATAAGTTCGCTGTTAGCTTTATGTTTGGTGCCGGTCATGCCGTCCAGCACGACGGCGCAGAGCAATGATTCGATTGCCCCCAGCATTGCCATTGAGAAAGCCGCTGGCAGCAGCGCGCGCAGTGAATCCCAGCTTAGCGTGAAATCGGAGCCAGGAAGACTCCACGGCAGCATCAGTTGCGGCAGGAGCTGCGGGATGCCGTTGCCCTGAGTGCCGTCAGCCAGAACGTAATGGAACTGTGAGCCGATAGTCGCCACATTGCCGCCCAGCAGATTAACGATCCCCATCACGGCGCAACCGGCCAGCAGCGCGGGAAGATGTCCTGGCAGACGAATACCGAGACGCGGCCAGAAAATCAACGTTCCCAGCGTTACCACGCCAATGGCGGCATCGCCAATATTGACGGTGGGCAACGCCATAAACAGCGCGCCGACTTTCTGCAAATAGTGCTCTGGCACATGGGCCATCTGCAGACCAAGAAAATCTTTAATCTGCATGGTACCGATGGTAATACCAATCCCTGAGGTAAAACCCAACGTGACCGACACCGGGATATATTCAATCAATCGCCCCAGTCTCGCCAGGCCGAAAAGGATCAGGAAGAAGCCCGACATCAGCGTGGCGACCAGTAGGCCCGCCAGACCAAACTGTTGCGATACCGGATACAAAATCACCACAAACGCGGCGGTAGGGCCGGAAACGCTAAAGCGCGAGCCGCCGGTTAGCGCGATCACGATCCCGGCGACAGCGGAGGTATAGAGGCCATACTGCGGCGCAACGCCACTGCCAATTGCCAGCGCCATCGCCAGCGGGATAGCAATAATCCCGACGGTGATCCCGGCTATCACATCACGGGTGAACCGGGAGGCGGTATATTTTTCTTTCCAGCAAGCATCGATGAGAGCGCGGAAAGGCATCACATGTGAGGAAAATAATTTGTTCACAATAATGTTTCATCCATGAGCGCATCATCTGTCAACTAAATGGCAGGTGAAGGAGGCATAAGTCATACAAAAGGGTGTTACAGACAAAAAAACCCGCCGCAGCGGGTTTCAGATCCGGGTTCGATCAATGCTCGAACATGGCGGAAATCGATTCTTCGTTGCTGATACGGCGAATCGCTTCGGCCAGCATACCTGACAGGGTCAAAGTACGCACGTTCGGCAGCGCTTTGATTTCGTCGGTCAGCGGAATGGTGTCGCAGACAACGACTTCATCAATGACGGAGTTGCGCAGGTTGTTTGCCGCATTGCCTGAGAAGATCGGGTGCGTCGCGTAGGCAAACACGCGTTTAGCGCCACGTTCTTTCAATGCTTCTGCTGCTTTGCACAGAGTACCGCCGGTATCGATCATATCATCAACCAGCACGCAGTCACGGCCAGCGACGTCGCCGATGATGTGCATCACCTGAGAAACGTTCGCGCGCGGACGACGTTTATCAATGATAGCCATATCGGTATCGTTCAGCAGCTTAGCGATAGCGCGGGCACGAACCACGCCGCCAATATCCGGAGAAACCACGATCGGGTTATCCAGATTCAGTTGCAACATATCTTCGAGCAGGATTGGGCTACCGAACACGTTATCAACCGGAACGTCAAAGAAGCCCTGGATCTGTTCAGCATGCAGATCTACGGTGAGAACGCGGTCAACGCCGACGCTGGACAGGAAGTCAGCGACAACTTTTGCGGTAATCGGCACACGGGCGGAACGTACGCGACGGTCCTGACGTGCATAGCCAAAGTAGGGGATAACGGCGGTGATACGACCTGCGGAAGCACGACGCAGGGCATCAACCATAACGACCAATTCCATCAGGTTGTCGTTGGTTGGGGCACAAGTGGACTGGATGATGAAAATATCACCACCGCGTACATTTTCGTTGATTTGTACGCTGACTTCGCCGTCGCTAAAGCGACCTACGGCGGCGTCGCCGAGAGAAGTGTACAGGCGGTTGGCAATACGTTGTGCTAGTTCCGGGGTGGCGTTACCAGCAAAAAGCTTCATATCAGGCACGAGAAGAACCTCAGGCATGCGTCCATTGGTGGAAAGAATCTGCCGAAAACTGTGCGGGCCAGGCAAAATCCTATCCAGGCGGTGTATTAAAGAGCGCGATGCAACGTCTGGAACAAGGTGACGTTGTCACCGAAGCTCAGCTTGCCCGGCTTACTCGTCTTCATTCACGTTTCATGTGCGCTGGTATCGATGCCTCACACCGGTCAAATACGGCATATATGACCGGCGATTCGTCATTTCGCCATCTTCCTGAAACCCGAATGCGTTAGAGTAACTCTCGATGCAATGGGGAGAGGTTGACACCCTTCGCCACAAAAGCATTGAGCCATTCCGGGGCTTGCTCAAGCACCTGGCGAGCACAAGACTCTGTATCGAATTCAGCAAAGACACAGGCCCCTGTCCCAGTCAGGCGCGACGGCGCGTATTCTAACAGCCAGGAAAGCGCCGCATCAACCTCGCGAAAACGTTTTCTTGCGATAACCTCGCAATCATTGCTGAATTCACATTTTAGTAACGTATCTATTGACCTTTTTGGCGTATTACGCGGCAATTGAGGATCTTTAAAGATAACCGGCGTCGGAATGCTTACGCCTGGGTGCGCGACCAGATACCATTTTTCCGGCGGATTCACCGGCGTTAATATTTCGCCTACGCCTTCGGCAAACGCGGCGTGGCCACGAACAAAGACCGGGACGTCGGCGCCGAGCGTCAGGCCGAGCGTCGCCAGTTCATCAATGGAAAGCCCGCATTGCCAAAGATGATTGAGCGCCACCAGAACGGTCGCGGCGTTAGACGAGCCGCCACCCAGACCGCCGCCCATGGGAAGGCGCTTCTCAATGCTGATATCCGCGCCGCTTCCGGCGGGCAGGCGTCCACTCTCCGAGGCGATTTTCATCAACAGCCGCGCGGCGCGGACGATCAGATTGTCTTCATTTTCAACGCCGTTAACCGGCGTTAATAAATGGATTTCGCCATCGCGACGCGGTTCGATGTGGAGTGTGTCGCCATAATCCAGAAACTGAAACAGCGTCTGCAGCGTGTGGTAGCCGTCTGCACGCTGTCCGGTGATATATAAAAACAGATTTAATTTTGCCGGAGAAGGCCAATGGGTCATCATTTCACAATCCAGTTATCCATTTTCAGCTTAATGCGCTGACTGCCGTCGGAAAGCTCCATATTGGCAGGCATGGCAGGCTGCGTTTTGCTGTCATAGCCACCGTAAACCACTTTCCAGTTTTTACCATCCTGGCGATAGTTCACTTCGCTCAGGCGGTACTGGTCGTCCAGTTTGTAGTCAGTGGCATCGCCAGGCAGACCGAGGATCCACTGCCGCAGGCTGTTTAACGGAATCGGCATCCCGGTGAGTTTGCCGATCATCTCTTCGGCGTCATCGGCGGTATAACGCTGGCCTTTGTTATCCACCAACTGGACGTTGCCCGGCTGGGCGTTAAGCTCCAGCTCGGTGCTGCCCAGCGGGTTGGTAAGCAGCAGGCGGTAGCGATCCTGTCCGGTCTGTTGCCAGAAGAAACGCGCATAGACTTTCTGATCATCTGAGATGTAAGCAAAGGCGCCGCGCGTCTGGTATTGATTCAGATGACGCACCTCTTGCTGATGCTGGCGCCACTGAGGGGAATCCGGGCTCTTGCCCGGGCCTTTATGCCCAGGAAGCGTACAGGCGGTGAGAACCAGGCTTGCTAACGGCAGTAGACGAATCAGGCGAAAATCGGGCAGGGTCATAGTGATGACGAATCCTTGTGATACGGTGCAATAATTGCCTGATGGCGTTACGCTTATCAGGCCTGAAAACTGAACCTGCAGGCTGTAAAAACGTTCGCGTCGCGATTCGGCAAATTTTTGCTATCGGTTACAGTTATAGCCTTTAATGCTAGCGCCGCCTGGTGACATCGTCTACTTTCAAGTTGTCTTAAATCATCAAATTAGCGAGCGCTGCCAATTACTCCAAAAGGGGGCTCTCTCTTTTATTGACCACGCGCATCCTGTATGATGCAAGCAGACTAACCATATCAACGCTGGTACTACTCCCGCAGACATGACCCTTTTAGCGCTCGGTATTAACCATAAAACGGCACCTGTATCGCTGCGAGAACGCGTAACGTTTTCGCCGGACACGCTTGATCAGGCGCTGGACAGCCTGCTTGCGCAGCCAATGGTGCAGGGCGGGGTCGTGCTGTCAACCTGTAACCGTACAGAGCTGTATCTGAGCGTGGAAGAGCAGGATAACCTGCAAGAAGCGCTGATCCGCTGGTTATGCGATTACCATAACCTGAACGAGGACGATCTGCGCAACAGTCTGTACTGGCATCAGGATAATGACGCCGTCAGCCACCTGATGCGCGTCGCCAGCGGTCTGGATTCACTGGTGCTGGGCGAACCGCAAATCCTCGGTCAGGTGAAAAAAGCGTTTGCGGATTCGCAAAAAGGCCACCTTAACGCCAGCGCGCTGGAGCGAATGTTTCAGAAGTCTTTTTCCGTCGCTAAGCGAGTGCGGACTGAAACCGATATCGGCGCTAGCGCCGTCTCCGTCGCGTTTGCCGCCTGTACGCTCGCCCGCCAAATCTTTGAATCGCTCTCGACGGTCACCGTACTGTTAGTTGGCGCGGGCGAAACCATTGAACTGGTGGCGCGTCACCTGCGCGAGCATAAAGTACAAAAGATGATTATCGCCAACCGAACCCGCGAGCGCGCGCAAGCCCTGGCGGATGAGGTAGGCGCTGAGGTTATCTCGCTCAGCGATATCGACGCCCGTTTGCAGGATGCCGATATTATTATCAGTTCGACCGCCAGCCCGCTGCCGATTATCGGTAAAGGCATGGTGGAGCGCGCATTAAAAAGCCGTCGCAACCAGCCGATGCTGCTGGTGGATATTGCCGTACCGCGCGACGTTGAACCGGAAGTCGGCAAACTGGCGAACGCTTATCTTTATAGCGTCGATGATTTACAGAGCATCATTTCGCATAATCTGGCGCAGCGTCAGGCTGCGGCGGTAGAAGCGGAAACGATTGTTGAGCAGGAAGCCAGCGAGTTTATGGCCTGGCTACGCGCCCAGGGGGCCAGCGAGACCATTCGGGAATACCGTAGTCAGTCGGAGCAGATTCGTGACGAACTGACTACCAAAGCGCTGTCGGCCCTTCAACAGGGCGGTGATGCGCAAGCCATCTTGCAGGATCTGGCATGGAAACTGACCAACCGCCTGATTCATGCGCCAACGAAATCACTTCAACAGGCTGCCCGTGACGGGGATGACGAACGCCTGAATATTCTGCGCGACAGCCTCGGGCTGGAGTAGCAGCACACACCACACTTTTTTACAGGGTGAATTTACGCCTATGAAGCCTTCTATCGTTGCCAAACTGGAAGCCCTGCACGAACGCCATGAGGAAGTTCAGGCGTTGCTGGGCGATGCGGGAATTATCGCCGACCAGGACCGCTTTCGCGCATTGTCGCGCGAATATGCGCAATTAAGCGACGTTTCTCGCTGTTTTACGGACTGGCAACAGGTTCAGGACGATATCGAGACGGCTCAGATGATGCTCGACGATCCTGAAATGCGAGAAATGGCGCAGGAAGAACTGCGCGAAGCGAAAGAAAAAAGCGAACAACTGGAGCAACAGTTACAGGTACTGCTGCTGCCGAAAGATCCGGACGATGAACGAAACGCGTTCCTTGAGGTTCGCGCCGGCACCGGCGGCGACGAAGCCGCGCTGTTTGCCGGCGATCTGTTCCGCATGTACAGTCGTTATGCCGAAGCGCGCCGCTGGCGCGTGGAGATCATGAGCATGAGCGAAGGCGAGCATGGCGGTTATAAAGAGATCATCGCCAAAATCAGCGGCGACGGCGTGTATGGCCGACTGAAATTTGAGTCCGGCGGACACCGCGTACAGCGTGTTCCGGCGACCGAGTCGCAGGGGCGTATCCATACCTCCGCCTGTACCGTCGCCGTGATGCCGGAGCTGCCGGAAGCCGAGCTGCCGGATATTAACCCGGCGGATCTGCGCATTGATACGTTTCGTTCTTCCGGCGCGGGCGGTCAGCACGTTAACACCACCGACTCCGCTATCCGAATTACCCACTTGCCGACCGGCATCGTGGTGGAATGCCAGGACGAGCGTTCGCAGCATAAAAACAAAGCGAAAGCGCTCTCGGTGCTCGGGGCGCGCATTCACGCCGCCGAAACGGCAAAACGCCAGCAGGCCGAGGCGTCAACGCGACGCAATCTGCTTGGCAGCGGCGATCGCAGCGATCGTAACCGGACCTATAATTTCCCGCAGGGGCGCGTGACCGATCATCGTATTAATCTGACGTTATATCGCCTTGATGAAACGATGGAAGGTAAGCTGGATATGCTGATTGAGCCGATTGTTCAGGAACACCAGGCTGACCTGTTAGCCGCCTTATCCGAGCAGGAATAATGGATTTTCAGCACTGGCTGCATGAGGCGGTAAACCAGCTCCGGGACAGCGACAGCCCCCGGCGCGACGCCGAGATCCTGCTAGAGTACGTTACGGGCAAGGGGCGGACGTATATCATGGCCTTTGGCGAAACGCCGCTTACCGACGTCCAGCAACAACAGCTCGCGGACCTGCTGCAGCGGCGTAAACAGGGCGAACCTATTGCGTACCTGACGGGCTTACGCGAATTCTGGTCGCTGCCGCTCTTCGTTTCTCCCGCCACGCTAATCCCGCGCCCGGATACCGAATGTCTGGTTGAACAGGCGTTGGCGCTATTGCCGGTAAAAACCTGTCGTATTCTGGATTTAGGCACCGGAACCGGCGCGATTGCGCTGGCGCTGGCCTGCGAGCGACCGGATTGCGAGGTGACTGCGGTCGATCGTATGCCTGATGCGGTTGCGCTGGCGATACGCAACGCGGAACATTTGGCTATCCGGAATGTGCGTATACTGCAAAGTTGTTGGTTCAGCGCGCTATCGGGGCAGCAGTTCGACATGATTGTCAGCAATCCACCCTACATTGACGCGCAGGACCCGCACCTTAGCGAAGGCGATGTACGCTTTGAACCGCGCTCGGCGTTGGTGGCGGACGAAAACGGTATGGCGGATCTTACGCATATTATCGATAACGCCCGCCAGATGTTAACGCCCGGCGGATTCCTGCTGCTGGAACACGGTTGGCAGCAAGGCGAAGCGGTAAGAGCGGTTTTCAGGCGGTCTGGTTACTCGGATGTAGAAACGTGTCGTGATTATGGCGGTAATGAACGCGTGACCTGCGGACGTTTTACGCCATGACAATTGCAATGTTGCTCACGCTTCATCTTATCTGTGTTGCGCTCTCCGTCAGTTTGTTTGTCGCTCGTTACTGGTGGCGCTATTGCGGCCATGCGTTGGCCGCCGCGCGCTGGACACGAATCGTGCCTCCCGTCATAGATACCCTGTTACTGCTTAGCGGTATTGGGTTAATCGTTAAAACGCACATCCTGCCATTCACGGAGTCGGGCGCATGGCTGACTGAAAAACTGTTTGGCGTTATCATCTACATCGTTTTGGGTTTTATTGCGCTTGATTATCGTCAGGCGCGCAGCCAGCAGGCGCGTTTTATCGCTTTCCCGCTGGCGCTGGTGGTGCTGTACATCATCATTAAACTCGCCACCACAAAAATACCGTTACTGGGGTAAGTCATGAGGTCGTTAGCTGATTTCGAATTTAACAATGCGCCGCTGTGTGATGGCATGATCCTGGCATCAGAGATGATTCGCCTGGATTTTCCCACGCAGTTTGTCTACGACGAACTGGAACGTCTGGTCAGTCTGGCGCAGGAAGAAATTAGCCAGCTCCTGTCTCAGGATGAGCAACTGGAAAAATTGCTGGCACTTTTTTACGGCGAGTGGGGGTTCACGGATTCCCGCGGCGTCTACCGTCTTTCTGATGCTTTATGGCTCGATAAAGTCCTGAAAAAACGCCAGGGGAGCGCGGTATCGTTGGGCGCTATTTTATTATGGATAGCAAACCGTCTTGATTTGCCGTTGGTGCCCGTTATCTTCCCAACGCAGTTGATTTTGCGTATTGAATCGCTGGAAGGGGAAATGTGGCTGATTAACCCGTTCAACGGTGAAACGCTTGATGAACATACTCTGGAAGTCTGGTTAAAAGGCAATATTAGTCCGGTCGCCGAGTTGTTTAATGAAGATTTGGACGAAGCGGATAACGCCGAAGTGATTCGTAAGCTACTGGATACGCTGAAATCCTCGCTGATGGAGGAACGGCAAATGGAGCTGGCGCTACGCGTTAGCGAAGCATTGTTGCAATTTAACCCGGAAGATCCTTACGAAATCCGTGACCGCGGGTTGATCTACGCGCAGCTTGAGTGTGAACACGTTGCGCTGACTGATTTAAGCTACTTCGTTGAACAGTGTCCGGAAGACCCGATCAGCGAAATGATTCGTGCGCAGATCAACACCATTGCGCACAAGCAAATTGTTCTACATTAATTAACCGACATTTTACCTATAAGTGTAAGGCGATCCTATGAAACAAAAAGTGGTTAACATTGGCGACATTAAGGTGGCAAATGACCTGCCGTTTGTGCTGTTTGGCGGTATGAACGTGCTGGAGTCACGCGATCTGGCAATGCGCATTTGTGAGCACTACGTAACCGTTACCCAGAAGCTGGGTATTCCTTACGTGTTCAAGGCCTCTTTTGATAAAGCCAACCGTTCCTCTATTCACTCTTACCGTGGGCCGGGTCTGGAAGAAGGGATGAAAATCTTCCAGGAACTCAAGCAGACATTTGGCGTAAAAGTGATCACTGACGTCCATGAAGCCAGCCAGGCGCAGCCTGTTGCTGATGTGGTTGACGTGATTCAGCTCCCGGCGTTTCTGGCGCGCCAGACCGACCTGGTGGAAGCGATGGCGAAAACCGGCGCTGTGATTAACGTGAAAAAGCCGCAGTTCGTAAGCCCGGGTCAGATGGGCAATATCGTGGATAAGTTCCATGAGGGTGGTAACGATAAGGTGATTCTGTGCGATCGCGGCGCGAACTTCGGTTATGACAACCTGGTGGTGGATATGCTGGGCTTTAGCGTGATGAAAAAGGTCTCCGGCAACTCGCCGGTGATTTTCGACGTCACCCACGCGCTGCAATGCCGCGACCCATTTGGCGCCGCCTCGGGTGGTCGTCGAGGTCAGGTGACCGAGCTGGCGCGCGCCGGTATGGCTGTCGGTCTGGCGGGCCTGTTCCTGGAGTCGCATCCGGACCCGGCTAACGCGAAGTGCGACGGTCCTTCCGCGCTGCCGCTGGCGAAACTGGAGCAGTTCCTGACCCAGATAAAAGCGATTGATGATTTGGTGAAAAGCTTCGACGAGCTGGATACCGAGAACTGATTGCGGTTTTTAGCTTGTGTAGGCCGGATAAGATACTATCCGGCTTTTTTGTCTATGGAAAACCCCCAGCTAGGCTGGGGGTTCCGGAAAGCTTTCAGCTTTAAGCCAGTTATTAAAACCCCTTTTGATTTGTTAAAACATCTTGCGGTCTGGCAACTGCAAAAGTTCAAC